>CAZBGT010000009.1:0-11266 GCA_964491615.1 uncultured Muribaculaceae bacterium | reverse complement strand
TATTTGTTTTATTCTGTAACAGTCGTTGCTGGGAATGTTGGTTTTTCTCCTTGATTATTTATTTGATGTTCACATGTATATTTTTTATCTGTTTCATAATATTCTTTTATATCAAGAAGTTTATCCGGTAAATCATCACCGTATTCAATATTTAAAACATCTTGTGTTAAATTAGTTTGAATAGTGAATGTTGTTTTTATATTATCAAAAACAAATTTACCAAATAATCCATCAAATCCTTTTGTTTCAGTATAGGATTCTAACCCTTTATCGAATTCATCTTGGTTAGCGAATCTATATTTATATTCTCTAACTGTAATTCCTGCGTGGATTGCACCATTTTTAATAGCAAATGTATCAGTTACAGACTTAACTGCATTATAACCTTCAACAGCAGATTCAGCGGAAGTACATGCTAAGAATGTTACAATCGGCTCATCAGTTACTACAAGCGATGCTCCCACCTCTACTTTGACTCCTGCTGATGTTGCAATAATTACTACATCATTTGGTCCACCTATTTTAGTTAGATGTTCTTTAACAGCTTCTGGATTTTGGAATTCATATGTACATTCTGTGTTACTACATTCTTCAATAAAGTCTTCAGGTGTAACCTCTTCTCCAATTGTTCTATAAACTGTTTTTGTACTTACGTGAAAGTCAGTTGGTTCTGATATATCAATTTTCCCGTTGTAAACTTTTTTGTTACAAGTAATTGTATAATCATAGCTACCTGGGTTTTCAATATCTACTTTGCTGTTATCTAAAACACAAGTTTCTGGGTTTATTCCAACAAAGTCAGCATATTCTTTTACATCAGTTGGTAATGGTTCACCTACTGTTGATACTACTTTTTTAAAATTTACTAATACATCATTATTTTTAGCAAGATTTAAATAGTAATAAACACCAAAAGCCACTCCTGCAATTAATAGTATTACTACTAAAGCAAAAATAACTTTACCAAATCCTTTTTTCTCTTTAGGTGCTCTTGGTGGTGTTGCTCCAACAGGTTGTTCAACTACCGGTGCTGCATCTAATGTCTCAACAGGAGGTATACTCTGTTGAGTTTGTTCAAGTTGCCCTAAACTAGTAGGGTCTAATCCAACATTTTCTGGATTAGTATTGTTTTGTTCTTTATCCATTTTTCTTTGTCCTCTCTTTACTCTACTTATATTATACGACTTAACTTATTTTTTTTCAAGAAATATTTGATTAAATATTTTTTTGAATTCTTTTCCTCTTTCTTCAAAGTTTTTATATTGATCTTGCGATGCACTAGCAGGAGAAAATAAAACTATTTCTTCTTCATTTAAATTGACTTTTATTTTTCTTAAAGTTTCTATTAAAGTTTGCGTTTCAAAACAAATAATATTATTTCTTTCGGCAAATTCTACAACTCGTTTAGAAACTTCACCAATTGCATATATATACTTTACATCACTTAAATAATTATCCAACTCATGAAAGTTTTGGCCTCGTTCTAAGCCTCCTAAAATAAGATGGATTGGTTTATTAAAAGTTTTTAAAGCTGTAATAGTACTTGTTGGATTAGTAGACTTAGAATCGTTGTAAAATTTATTTGTATTTATTTCTTTAACAAATTCAATTCTATGTTCTACTCCATTAAATGTTTTTAAAAAATCTTTTATTAATTCTATTTTAAAATCAATCTCTTTCACTACTAATAAGGCACATAAAATGTTTTCATAATTATGATTACCTTCTAGCTTGATATCTTCTTTTTTAATAATTAACTCATTGTCTAAATATATCCCCAAGTCATTATAATAGTTAACTTCATTATTAAAATAAACTTTATTACTAACAATACTTTTAGTTACTTCTAAACTATCTTTATTTAACTTATTTATGATAGCTAAATCTTTGTTTGTATGGTTATTAAAAACTCTTTTTTTAGAATTTTTATAATTTTCAAAAGTTTTATGATAATCAATATGAGTTTCACTAATATTTGTTAAAACACTTATATCGCTTTTAAAATCTTTAAAATCAAGTAATTGATGATCCGACACTTCTAAAACCAAAATATCCTCATCTTTTATATTTTTTACAAAAGATGAAAAAGCTATACCAATATTTCCTCCAACATGAGGATTATAACCCATACTTTCTAACATTCCTTTTACTAAAAGAGTTGTGGTAGTTTTACCGTTAGAACCTGTGATAGTAATTAGTTTTTTTAATTTAGGTAAATAATGATATGCCACTTCAACTTCATTAGTTACTAAAACATTTAAATCTTTTGCTTTTAATATAACTTCATTTTCTGGAGGAATACCAGGATTTTTAACTAATAAATCAAAACTATTATCTAAAATTTCTATTTGTTTTGAAGTTATAATAATATTAACACCCAAATCTTTTAATTTATTTTCATCCTCTAAACTTAAAGGTTTTAAATCAGTTAAAGTTACTTGATTATCTACAGCTAGTAATTCTGCAGCAGAAACTCCACTTCTTGCTCCACCTAAAATTAATATTTTTTTATCTTTATACATTATGCCTCCAAGTTCATTTTACTAAAGCTTTTTTTTGTTTGCAAACTAAAAAGAGTTGTTAAACTCTTTAGTTGTGTTTTACTCTATCTGATTCTTCTTTCTTTTTAGCGTTATTGAATCTGTTAACAGTTCCTACTAAATATCCTGTTATTCTTCTAATTCTTTCAAATTCTACCCCTTCACCAACTGTTCTTTTAGAAACTGAAACTTTTTTCTCTTCCATCTCCTACTCCTTCCCTTCTAATTTTTTTAAAGTATCTAAACTTACACCTTCATTGGTTTTTCTACCACATTTAGGACAACAATCTTTAATAACTCCCACGTATCCACATACAGGATCCCTATCTACAGGATGGTTTATTGCTCCGTACCCCACATTGTTTTTGTGCATTAATCTCACTATTGATTCAAAAGCTTCTAAATTATCACTAGGATCACCATCTAATTCAATATAACTAATATGACCGGCATTAGTAAATTCGTGATAAACCCCTTCTAATTTAAGCTTATTAGCAATTGAAATTTTATAATCAACTGGTATATGAAACGAATTGGTATAATAATCTCTATCAGTAATGCCTTTTATTTTTCCATAAACAGCTTTATCAATGCTTATGAACCTTCCAGATAACCCTTCAGCAGGAGTAGCTAAGAATGTGAAATTTAAATTATATTTTTTAGCAAATTCATCAATTCTTTTTCTCATATGCTTCATAATTTCTAAGCCTAATTCTTGAGCTTCTTTACTTTCTCCATGATGGGTTCCAATTAAAGCTTTTAACGTTTCAGCTAAACCAATAAAACCTATCGAAAGCGTTCCGTGTCTTATAACTTTTTTAAGTTTATCCGTAGGTTTTAACTTATCCGAATCTAACCAAACTCCTTGACCCATTAAAAATGGAAAATTATAAACTCTTTTATTACCTTGAAATTCAAACCTATCAAGTAATTGATCTTTAACTAATTCCAAAACTTCATCTAATTCTTTATAAAACGATTTAAAGTCCGCTTTAGTTTTTTCTTTATCTAACGCTATACCGTGTTTTAAAGCTATTCTAGGTAAGTTAATAGAAGTAAATGAGACATTTCCTCTTCCAGGAGTAATAGCCTTCTCAGGATCGACTACATTAGCTAAAACTCTAGTTCTACAACCCATGTAAGCAACTTCGGTACGATAATCATCTGCTTTATAAGGTGCCAAATTATAAGTTGCATCTATAAACGACCAGTTAGGAAATAATCTTTTTGCCGAAACTCTCAATGAAAGTTTAAACAAATCATAATTAGGGTCTCCTTCGTTAAAGTTAACTCCCTCTTTTACCTTAAAAATTGAAATAGGAAATATTGGAGTTTCCCCATGTCCTAATCCTCTTTCTGCAGCTAACATATAATTTTTAATAATCATTCGACCTTCACTAGATGTGTCAGTTCCAAAGTTAATAGATGAAAATGGTACTTGGGCCCCTGCTCTTGAATGCATTGTATTTAAATTATGAACAAAAGCCTCCATAGCTTGATATGTTCTTTTTTCAACTTTTTGTAATGTTTTTTCTAAAGACAATGTAAATAATCTTTCTAACACTTCATTATCTTTAATATATTTAGAAAAATATTCCACTGTAGTATCAATTGTTTCAATTTTACTAATATCTTTTTCTAAACCAATCGTTGCGACAAAATCCGTCATTCCATATAAGTCCAAAAAATCAAAAACCACTTCTTTTAGTATTTTACGGTAACTTTTTAAAACTCCTGGGGCTAAATAATAATCAAAAGCTGGAAGAGACTGGCCACCGTGTTGATCATTTTGATTAGCTTGAATTACAATAGCAGCTAAAGCTGAATAACTCATAATATCATTTGGCTCTCTTAAATGACCATGTCCAGTTGAGAAACCATTTTTAAAAATTTTTTCTAAATCTAATTGATTACATGTTGTAGTACCCATTGGATAAAAATCCATATCATGAATATGGATTATTCCATCTTCATGAGCATCCGCAAAACGCTTTTTCATTAAATAGTCTTTAGCAAACTCTTTCGAAACTGTTGAACCGTATTGAAGCATCGTACCCATCGCAGTGTCTCCGTCGACATTTGCATTCTCCCTTTTGGCATCATCTTCACTAGCGGTTTTTAAACCTAAATTCTCTAAACTTTTTAAAAACTTATGTACTTTTTTATCATACATGAAAAGTTCTCTAGATTGAGTTCTTTTTTCTCTATATGAAGAAAAAGATTCATAAACATCTTTATATTTACTCTTTTTTAGCTTACTTTCAATAATGTCTTGAATATCTTCAATCTTTATTGTTGCTTTATCTTTATATTTATCATTTATCTCATCAATAACACTCAAATGTATTTTTTGAATATCATTCGCTCCATATTTTAATAATTCTTCTCCGTCTTCACTTAAAACTGTGATACTATCAAAACCTTTTTTTATCGCAATAGCAATTTTCGCAGCATTAAATTCTACCTTCGTTCCGTTTCTTTTAATAACGGTTAATTTTTTTGTTATATCTTCTACCATTTTGATTCATCTCCCTATATTTATTATATAAAATTAAAAATTATTGTAAATTGTTTTTTAGTTCGATTTACACAAAAAACAGAAAAAGCATTTTTCTAAAAGTTAGTTTTTTAACCAAATTAACAATTCAATCTTTTGAATTGTGGATTTCTTTTTTTTGAAATGTTATTTTGTTTTCAACGAGCTTGTTTACTATATTTTTACGTAAAGAAAACTGTCTATACTTAAAAAGTGAGTTTTATTTGTTTTTTTGATATAATTTAATTAATTTACTAGGAGGGCAATTATGTTTAAAAACAAAAAAATTCATATGATTGGTATTGGCGGAATTAGCATGAGTGGTATTGCTTTAATGTTAAAACAAGAAAACAGCATTACTGGTAGCGACCAAAATTCTTCAGCGTTAATTAAATCGCTAGAAGACAAAGGTATTAGAGTCACAATAGGTTCTAATTTAAAAGATGTTGAACAATCAGACATAATTATTTATACCGCTGCCATCAGTAAAAATAATGAAGAGTTAGTATTAGCAAAAAAATTAAAAAAGGAAATTTATGAAAGATCTGTTGCTCTTGGTTTAATATCCAAAGATTACGATCACACTTTATGTGTCGCAGGAACTCATGGAAAAAGCACCACCACTGGTTTATTATCTTTAGTTTTTTTAGAAGCTAAATTAAACCCTACTATTCAAATCGGAGCAATGTTAAATGAAATAAACGGGAATTACTATATTGGTGATAATGAGTTTTTGTTAATTGAAGCTTGTGAATACACCGATTCATTTTTAGACTTTTTTCCATCTTCAGCGATTATAACAAACATTGATGCTGATCATTTAAATTATTTTAAAACATTGGACAATATTAAGAAGTCTTTTTACAACTTTAGTAAACTTGTTCCAAAAGATGGTTTTTTAATTTTAAATAACGACGACGAGAACTCTTTGTATCTAAAAGAATTTGAAAATCATATCACTATAGGCATTGATAACGATGCAGATTATACTGCAAAAAATATTAATTATACTGATTTGGGTTATCCAACATTTGATATTTTTTATAAAGATAACTTTTTAACAAACATTAAATTAAATATTAGGGGATATCATAACATTTATAATACTTTATCCGTTGTTGCTTTATCTAAAGAATACATAGATGACATTCAAGTAATTAAAAAAGGTGTAGAGAAATATACTGGCGTTGGAAGAAGATTTGAATATCTTGGAACCTTTAACAATGCTCAAATATACGACGATTATGCTCACCATCCTATTGAAATAAAAACAACTTTCGACTCAATAAGTAAAATGAAATACAATAAAAATTATGCTATCTTTCAGGCTCATACTTATTCTAGAACACATGAACATTTAGAAGAGTTTATTAAAGTTTTAAGCAAGTTTGAAAATGTTATTATTGCTCCTATATTTGCAGCTAGAGAAATAAACACTTTTAACATCAGTGAAAAAGATTTAGTTGAAGGTATTAAAAAAATAAATAACAACGTTATTTATTTAGATAGTTTTGAAAAAATTGAAAAGCATTTAAGAGAAGTTGTTCAAGAAGGTGACCTTGTAATTACTATTGGCGCCGGGCCAATAAATGAAGTTGCTAAAAATTTAATTGATTGAGTCTATTACTTTTAAATAATCAATTTTAGAATTACACATTGTAATTCTTTTTTTTATCTCTTTACTACCAGGAATATATTTTAAATAATACATTAAAATAGTTCTTAACTCTAAAGTAGCGAGCTTTTCAGGTTTATCCTCATACATTAAAAGAGTATGTTTTTTCATCATATCAATTCTTTCTTGCTTACTGATTTCCTTATTTAAAACACCTTCATTTAAATAATCTACTGTATCTTTTATCAACCATGGGTTTCCTAAAAGCCCTCTTCCTATCATTACTGCACTACATCCGGTTTCATCAATCATATTTTTAGCATCAATAGGTGAAAAAATATCGCCGTTCCCAATTACAGGTATATTAACTGCTTCTACAACGTCTTTAATTACAGTCCAATCTGCTTTTCCAGAATACCCCTGCTTTCTCGTTCTAGCATGAACAGTTATGGCACTAGCTCCCGCTTCTTCACAAATTTTAGCAATCTCAACTGCATTGATATTTCTTTCATCCCATCCGCTTCTAATTTTAACTGTTACTGGTACAGTTGAAACATCTACTACAGCTTTAACAATCTCTTTTACCTTTGCCGGATTTTTCATCAATGCGCTTCCAGCTTGTGCCCTAAGTGCTACTTTGGGTACGGGACATCCCATATTAATGTCAATGATGTCAGGTTTCATAATTTCTAATATCTTTTTAGTTGCAATAATAAAAGACTCTTTATCAGAGCCGAAAATTTGTTGAGAAATCGGTCTTTCTTCTTCACTCATTTTTAAAAGATCTAAAGACTTTTGATTCTCATACATTATAGCTTTATCCGAAACCATTTCTGCAACTATTAAACCTGCTCCAAATGATTTACAAATTTTTCTAAATGAAGTATTAGTAACTCCAGCCATCGGGGCTACCACAACTTGGTTTTTTATTATTACATCTTTTATTTTAAATTGCATTTGACTATTGTTAGGTAATCTCCTTGGTTAATCATCATCGATGCTGCATCATCTGTATCGAGGTGAAGTTCTCTTCTACCTTTTGGTGTAAATTTAACCCTAGCTCTAAGATAACCTCCCTTTATACCTCCTACTTCAAAATATATTTCTTCTCCATCAGATAAACCGTTTTGTAATGCATCATTTTCACTAATATGAAGGTGTCTGTTTCCTATAATACAACCATCTACTAAAACACTCGCTTTAGGAGATTCAAGCATAATTTTTTCAGCGCCTTCTAAATCTCCACTTTTTCTAATCGGAGGATTTAACCCTAAATTAATCGCATCTCTTTTAGATATTTCAACTTGATCATACTCTCTAAATGGTCCAATTATTCTAACGTTTTCGAACTTATATTTATCTGTTTTTATTGTTAAAGTTTGTTTACATACGAACTCGCCTTCTTGTTCTAAATATTTTAAAACTTCCATATCTTCACCAAAAAGAGCATAATATGTTTCTTTTTTTATGTGTATATGTCTATTATTAACTCCAACTTTAACTTTCATTTGAACCTCTCTTTATTCTTAATATAATTTATCTATACTAATAAATAGCATAGCACAACATTATTAAATAAAACAACTAAAAATTGTTTTTTATGTTTTAAAAGTATAATTTTTATTTTTCGTTTTTTAAATTTAATGTCTTTTTTTCTAAAGCTTCAATTTCAACTTCATTAATTGAATCAAATCTTTTTGTAATTTTATCACTAGTTATAGCTAGTTCATCAATACGGGAGTTAACACTTTTTATATCCTTAGTAAATCTTGTAAATCTATCCTTGTATCTACCGAATTCTACGCTTAATTTTTTTAACTCCTCATGAATAATTTTAGTATACTTATCTCTTTCCAAATTTTTTAAAACCATACTAATAATTGATAACATACTTATTAAAGTAGTTGGACCTGCAATCCACACTTTTTTAGATGCAGCATAATTTATAATTTCAGGATGATAAGCATTCACTTCGGCAAATATTGCCTCGGCTGGTAAAAACATTATAGCTTCTTCACTAGTCTCACCAGGTACAATATATTTCTCCGCAATATCATTAATATGTTTTTTCATATCATCTTTAAATAATTTTTCAAACATTTCTCTTTCTTCTTTTGTTCTTGTAAGATCCGTCATTTTTTGATAATTTTCTAAAGGAAATTTACTATCTATTGAAATTGTACCTAGAGGTTCAGGAGCGAGCAGTAATGCATCAACTATAAAACCGTTTGGAAATTTGTGTTGACTTTTATATGCTCCCGTTTTACTTGAACCAAAAGCGTTACTTAAAATATATTCTAAATTAACTTCTCCAAATGTTCCTCTTGTTTTTTTATCCGTCAAAACATTTTGTAAAGAAGAAATATCTCCAGACAAGCTATCTATTTTCTTTTGTGCTTGATCAATTTTAGTTAATCTTTCCAAAACATTTTGAAAAGTTTTATTAGATTTATCAAAGTTGTTTTCCAGTCTTTCATTTACCTTATCATTAATATATAATAACTTCTTTTCAATATTTGTATTTAACTTTTCAAAGTCTTCGCTTAAGTCTTTAGAAAATTTAAATTTAAATTCCCCTATTTCTTTATTAATATTAGCGTTAAAATTCCCCAGTTTTTCTAGTAAATCATAGTTGTTATTTTTCTTGAAAAGTAATACGATTAAAAGTACCACCACTAATATTAAAAGACCAATAATTATATATTCCATTTTATCACTTCCAAATTTATTATAGCATAAAATTATTTGTTATATAGTATCTTGTATGATACAATATCTCTAGGAGGGTTACTTTATGGAAGAACATAAATCAAACTACAAAAACTTAGAAAGTGACTTTATTGATGAATTTAAAACTGTTCGTAAAGAAAATAAATTAACCCAAGAAAAGCTAGCTAAAAAAAGTAATATAGTAAGAGAAAGTATTGCAAGAATCGAATCCAAAAAAGTTTCACCACAATTATCTACGATTATTAAATTGTTAGAACCAATTGGATATACTATTACAATTAAAAAGATTATTGAAGAAGATCAATAATCTTTTTTATTTAAAATAAATCTTATACCACTTTAAGAATATATATACTGTCCAAATTTTTCGGTAATTATCTTTTTTGTCATCTTTATGCTCATTTAATAGCTTAATTAATTTTTTTGTCTTAAATAATTCGTTAGCTATTGAACTATTAAAAGTATTTAAAATATCTTCGTATAATTCCTCTTCTTTAACCCACTGTCTTACTGGTACAGGAAAACCCAACTTCTTATTTTTAAAAGCATTGTTAGGTATTTCTTTTTTTGCTGCCTCTCTAAGAATTATTTTTGTTGTTTTACTATCTATTTTATATTCTGGGGGAAATGTTTTAACTAAATCAAACACTTCGATATCCACAAAAGGACTTCTCACTTCTAATCCAGATGCCATAGTCATTTTATCTGCTTTTAATAAAATATCTTTCACTAACCAAAAGTTTATATCAATAGTTTGCATTTTTGCTAAATTAGATTTGTTTTTTGTTTTAGAAAAAAAATCTTTAGTAATCTCAGTACTTTTGATATAGTTGTTTTTCTTTAGTATTTTTTTTGATTCTTTAAATGAGAATACTTTGTTGACCCCTATATAACTATCTTCAAGTTTTTCGCCTTTTCTTATAATAAATCCCATCCCCTTTATTTTGGGTAGTAATTTAAAAACATTAGCAATAAATTTTCTAATTACAAAAGGAATTTTATTATACCAAGGATAAATATAATCCGCTCCATAGGTGTTATAACCGCCAAAAAGCTCATCTGCTCCTTCACCAGAAAATATTACATCCACATCTTTTTTTGCTTCTTTGGATAAAATATATAAAGATATAATAGCTGGGTCACTAGAAGGTTCTTCTAATGCGTATATCGCATCATCAATACTATTTAAATATTCTTCTTTGGATATATTTTTAACAGTGTTTTTAATTTTTAAAATATCACTTAACTCTTTTGCACGAGATGTTTCACTATATTTTTCAATATCATAACCCACTGTATATGTGTTTTTCGGTTTTAAAATACTTACTATATATGAAGAGTCTACTCCACCGGATAAAAATGATCCAGCATCTTTATTATCAGCTAAATAATTAAAAACACTTCTTTTTATTACATCATTAGTCTTTTCTATAGCTTTTTTATACGATTTGTCATTTTCAGTAAATTCTGCAAAAAAATATTTTTTTGTTGATACTTTTTTATCTTTATAAATTAAGTATTCTCCTGCATCTAACCTGAAAACATTTTTAAAAAATGTTTCTTTGCTCGGAGTAAAACTAAACTCTAAGTATGACTTTAATATTTTTTCGTTAAGTTCTTTTTTAAAATCCGGATATAAGAGAAGCGGTTTTATCTCGGATGAATATAAAAACTCATTGTTTACTAAAGTATAATAAATTGGTTTAACTCCAAAGTGATCTCTCGCTAAAAATAGCTCACCATTTGTTTTATCATAAACACTTAAAGCAAAGCCTCCTTTCAAATATTTAACCATTTCTGTTTTATATTTTAAATATAATTCTATTAATAAATCGTTTAAATCAT
>CAZBGT010000008.1:0-12030 GCA_964491615.1 uncultured Muribaculaceae bacterium | reverse complement strand
AAACTATTTAAATTAATATTAAACTGTTTTGAAAGTAATTTATTATCAAAATAAACTTCAACTGTATTTAAAGGATTTAAGTGCTCATACTCACCGACTAATGAAATATTGATAATTTCCGAACTTACTTTTAAAAATGAATTTGAAATACTTAAAAAATCATTTTGCAAGTAATCAGTTATACTTATTTCTTGATCTGAAAGATTTTCAGAATATATATTATTTTCATCGATTAAGCTTCCCACTACTAAAGCGTCTGAGTAAATGTTTTTTAAAGCTGAGCCTTCACTTGTACCAGCAAGAGCTCCTGAATAAATACCACCATAAATTAAAGAGTTTTTTAAATATAAATTATTAACTTCTCCTTCTAATGTCCCAAAAAGCCCAACACTTTTATTTTCACTAGATATATACAAACCATATATTTTATGAAACTCAGCGTCTAAGTAGCCCTTAAAATTACTTAGAGGCTCTATTAAGTTAATGTCCCCTACTTTATTTAAATACTCTTCGTCACTATAGTAACTAGAACTATATTCTTCTAAATAATATTCATCTTCATCTAAACCATATATTAAAAACCCTTCTTCATATTTAAAATATCCTTCGTTTAAATATATGTCATTACCTATTTTAAAGTATGTGTTTTCATAATCTGTGGTTTTTAATTGTTCACTAAAATAAGCAAATTCTTTAGCATTTGCAATTAAATAAGGATTAGTTAAAGTACCATTCCCTTTTGAGTAACTATAAGCAACAGAGCCATCCCAAACTTCAACAATCGGAAAGTCAACTCTATTTTTATATATAGCTAAGGTTGGAATAAACAAAGCAAAAAATAAAACTGTTGCTATCAATGTGAATATTAAAATGTGGTTTTTTGTTATAGTTTTTTTCACTTTTATCCTCTTATTATCTGTCTTAATAATAGCATAATAAAGAGTTCTTATCAATTTATTAGAGCATAAAAAAAAGTGATGTAAATCACTTTATTTTAGTTTAGTTATTGAACATTAACTACTAATGTGTCATGTCCAGTATTACCGTCAGCATCTTCGTAGATATATGTTAGAACATATTTTCCTGCTACGTTAACGTTAACTGTTCCAACTTTAGTTGCTGTTGCTCCTTCAATAGCTTCACCTGTTGCGATAGAAGTTATTGAAATTTCTGGATCTGTAAATGCTTCACCTAAAGTATGAGTTATTTCGTTATCACCAACTATTGATACAACTGGTCTAGTTTTTCCTGGTGCTAATGGGCCATCCCCTTCATTTGCGTCTGGTCCAGTATAACCGAAGTCACCTTCAATATATCTTTGTTTAGTAAATCCGAACTTAACTGATATAGCTCTACCAATTTGTGCAAAATCATAGTTATCTATGTCTTGACCTTCTAAGTATATATAAATTCTTACTTTTGTAATACTATTTGGAGCTAAGTACATAAATGTAGGACGATCGTTGTCTCTTTTGAATTTCATTGTATCAGTAAATGATTCAACTTTTTGTAAAATGTCGCTGCTAGTTCCAGCATAAGTATTAAACTCTGCTCCATCATATATGTCTACTTCATCAGTTGAATCTATTTCATCTTTAACGGCATATGTTGGATAAGTTACACCATTTAGTATTTCGCTACAAGACTCACCTGAATATGAACTATCATTTATTCCTGCATCAGTTCTTACTCTACAAACTGTATTATAATAATTAATTGCGTTTTGAACATGGAATCTATCATTCGGCTCCCAAATAGTTGCAGTTCTACAAATTCCTGTTACTCCATCTGTTGTGTTATCAGTACATGTAATTCCTGTAATAACACTTTGCGACGTTTCTGTTGCGATTACTCTACCTATTTGAGCAAATGCAACTCTTACTGAGTTTTCTATTCCTGTATTTTCAACTCCACTTTCAGCTACTGTTACTTCTGATTCTGGTGTTAAAAATATATCTTCTTCATCTAATTCATTTAGTAAAGGATAATATGCTGGTCCTGATAAGTTTTTAATGAATAAGTCAAATACTACATATCCATCTCTTTCTGGATCTCCTGTTTCATAGTTATTAACACGGCTAGCCATTAAACGATATCCACCAAGTGTTGTCGCGATAGAAGCTTTTTCGTATAGCATCATTCTTGATGCTGTTGCGTCCATCTCTCCCACTGAAGACATCGGAATTAGACCTCTTCCAGCCCAATTATTAGTATTTCCTTCATATACTGTGTCATGGTTTCCTTTGTTAATTGTAACTGTATCTCCAAAAGTACTACCATCAACAGATAATGATAAGCCGTCAATTGCAGCTATTTCAATATCGAATGTACTCACTGATACTGTTTGCATTCCTATAAACCACGCAAATGATGCTACTAATAAAACGATTGCACTTAGCGAACTAATCGCTATAAGATTTTTTACCCTTTTTGAATGTTCTGGGTTTTGTTTATTCATTTGTTTCTCCCTTTCATAAAGATTCTTTTTTTATTGTATTTACCGACCTTTATAGTATTAATTTAATTTTACCATAACTTTTGATTTTGTCAATAAATATTTAGGTTTCAAGCTCTTTTCTTTTGATTTTACTAACCTCTGACATAAACCATAGTTCTTGAACAGATAAATCACTTTCGTCTATTATTTTTACTCTTAGTAATAATTCGATTTTATCTAAGAGTTGTCCTATTTCTCCTTCATCTAAATTATCTACAACTATATTGATATTATCTAATCTATATTTATTAACAATAACTGTATCTAATTCAATCGGATCCATAACTAAAGAACCTTTAGTTATAATATTTGTCGGATTCATTGCAAATAGATCAAACTTATCACTTATATCAAGTAATTCTTGATAAGTTTCTAAATCCATAATTTTTTTGATAGTTTGCTTTTTATAATAATCATGGCTGTAATAAAAATGCATTAACTCCGAAACTGTTAGAGATTTATTTATCATTGTAAATATTTTTAAGTTAAATTCTTCTTCGTCTTGCTTTTTATATAATTCATATAATTTTTCTGCAAGTTTTGTAGAATCTATTTTCAATTGTTTAATTATATAGTTGTTTTTCGCTGTTTCTTTTAACTTTGATTTATCAAATATTTCTTTATTGGTTTTTTCTAATTTAGATTCCAAACCTTTTATTTCTTTTTCAATTTTTCTAATATTTTGATTATAAACATTGATACTTTTTTTGTCCTTTGGTTTCGTTAACAAAGCTGAATATTCTTTCACAAAATAATCGATTAATGGTTTAAATTCAACATAATTTTGATATTCAACTAAATTATATCTTAGTTTTTTTAAAGTTTCATAAAACTTTTTCAAGATTTTTTCATCATCAAGTTTTAAAGCATCAATAGTTAAAGATGAAAATGCCGTAGTTTTTAATTTACTATCATCAAAAAACATATTAATATCTAGACTACCTTCCTTGGCCATGTCTACTAAATCCCAAATGTTTTCTTGTTCTAATTCTTTAAGATTAATATAAGTTTCTTTTAATCTTGTTAAACACTCCTGATAATCCAACACTGAATATTGTTTTTTTAATTCTAGTTCTTTATTTGAAACATAGGTCTCAAAACTTTTTTTGTTTTGTTTTATTAGCTTTCTAAAATTAAGTTCAATGTGCTCTACTACTTTAGGGTTTAACCAATATATTTTTTCAAAAGCTTTATTTAATACATCTTGATTTACTTTTTCTTTTTCATTTTCTTCTAGAAACACTTTCATATATTCATAAACATAAAAAGTGTATTTAAAGTCTTCTTTCGTTAGTTTTATACCTATTTGAGCAAATAAAGATAAAAATTCTTTTATAATGTTATTTAATGATTTAAATTTAAAATCAGTATAATTACTTATTTCATAAATTAAATTATCGAATCTCATTTTTTCATAAAACGTATTAACAGGATTTAATGCGAATTTAACATTTTCTAATGTTTTCAATTCCTCATAAATTTTTTCGCTATTAACCGTTTTTCTTTTAGCTTCGAATTTATTGCTTTTAGCATCTAAATATTTTCTCAAATGTGCTTGATATTCTAAGTATTTACTATTTATTTCATCTATTTTTTGATTATATTTTTTTTTATTAGTTTTAGTTTTGGTTGGTAAGGATGTTATTAATGTTTTTTTAGCTTCAATATCAGAATCAATAAATTCTAAAAAAGTTTTCATTAATCTTCCTCTTCCGAAACTTTAGCTTCTTCTAAAAAATCTAAAAACTCTTCAATATTTTTATATACCTTTATTAATTCATCTAAGCTTAATTGAGATAAATCGAAATCTGTTTTTTCTTTTGTCACACTACCACCTTTATTCTCTTAAAAAATTAAGGGCAACCAACATGATTACCCTTATATTTAATCTAACATAATCTTAGTTAGTATTAATTAGCTACAACTGTTACTGTTCTAACTACTCTATCAGCCCAGTTTCCAGCCCAATCTGAAACATCATATGCTACATAGTATACTCCTGGTGTAGATGTATCAACTGGATTAATTGTTTTAATTTTATCTGTTATATCACCATCAACTAAATCACTAGCTGTTGCTCCTAAGTCTTCGTAAGTAGCTCCTTCTTGAACTGTTACTTCATCGTTGCCATTTAATGTAATTACTGGTTTAACTGTATCTTCATTAACAAATTGTTGTCCATAATCTCCAATATCTTCTGGATTGTATCTTATCTTAGTGAAACCGAAGTTTACTTTGATTTGTTTTCCGATTACTGACCAATCATAGTTATCTATATCTTGACCTTCAAGGAACACATACACTCTTACTTTTGTAATACTATTAGGAGCAAGAGTCATAAACGCTGGTCTAATTTTTCCAACCATTTCTTTATGTGTATCTGTAAAATATGAATATTCTTGTAATTTTGTTGTAGATAAGTATTTGTTATATGCAGCTCCATCATATAAGTTTACATTATCGCTTGAAGCAATTTCTTCTTTAACTGCATATGTTGGATAAGATGTTCCATCAACTACTGTTCCACAGTTTCCTGCTAAGTCATATGATTCCTGAACATAAGCATTAGTTCCTGCTGCTTTTCTCTCAAGACACAGAGTTTCATAATAACCAATTGCATTTTCTGCGTGTGCCGTATCATTAGGCTCCCAAATTTGAGCAGTTCTACAAATTCCTGTTACACCACCAATTATTGAAGGTAAATTACCATTATTAACATCTGGATTACATCCAATTGCTGTAATAACATCATGATCTGTTGTTTCTCCATGAACTCTACCTATTTGAGCAAATGCAACTCTAAGAGAGTTTTCAATTCCTGTATTTTCAACTCCATCGTTATCATCAACAACAACTAATGAATCAGTTGTTAAATATATTTGTTCTTCAACAGTTAAATCATTTTCATCATAGTAAGCTGGTCCACTCATATTTCTAATAAATAAATCAAATACTACATAACCATCTTGGTAATTAGCTTCATGGTTATTAACACGACTTGCCATAACTCTTTTACCACCTGGGATATCTCTTAAACTTGATTTTTCATATAATTTCATTCTAGATGAATTTACATCCATTTCACCAATTGTTGAAACCGGTTTAAGTCCTAAGCCCCCCCAGTGATTAGTATTTCCAGTATAGGCTACATCATTGTAATTATCTTTGTTAATACTTACCGTTGTTTCCCATTTTTGTCCATCTAGTGATAGCATTAAACTATCTACTGTAGCTATTTCAATATCGAATGAATTAACCGATACTGTTTGCATTCCGATAAACCATGCAAATGATGCAACTAGTAGTACAATTGCACTAAGTGAACTAACACCTATTAGATTTCTTAGCCTTTTAGTGTGTACTTTATTGTTTTCTTTCATCTTTCTCTCCCTTTATTTTGTTCCCTACTTGTTGAAGCTTATTTATATAGCTTTTATAGTATTAATTTAATTTTACCACAAGCCTTTGTTTTGTCAATAAAATTAACGATATCCTGCTAAATCTTTTTCAAAATCTATCGCCAAATTTAAAGGTGCTCCTTCAGAGTTGGTTTCTAAACTATCTATGTCCTGACCTTCAATCCAAACATAAACTCTTACTTTTGTAATTCCGTTAGGTATTTCATAAACATGTGTCGATAAATCTTCATCTTTAATTGTTATTTGTTCTCTGAAATGTTTAGTATCAAGAGCAATTCCCGTTTCTGGATGCCCATTAGCATATTGTAATTCTCTTCCAACATCAACAATAGCGTATGTTTTTTTATAAATTCCATCAATTAAAGATACATTAAAATCTTTCATAGCTCTTTCAATTGATAAACTAGTATGAGCTAAACTATTTGGTTCATAAATTACATGAAAACATTTATTGTTACAAGATAAAGCTTGAATATTTTCGACAGTGTCATAATTGTTTGTATAATCCATAAATAAAAAGCCAAATCTTATTGAATTTAATAATCCTTGCATTTCATCTTTTGTTTCTTCCTCAACATCTTTATCAAAATCTATATATGTTCCTTCAGATATAAATAAATTATCTGTTAACGGTGAACCTGAAACATTTTTTAAAAATATATCAAAAGCGACGAATGAAGTATAAGCAGTCGAAGTGTTTTCATAAATTTTAATAGTATTTAAATGCTTTCTCATTATTCTATTTTCATCACGTTTTTTAAGAATAGCCCCGGCATAAAGATCGAATCTATTTTCGTTGGAATTATTTATTCCTACTGTTGATATTGGCCATAGCCCACCACTTGCCCATTGGTTTGTATTAGCGGGATACCTATCTTTTAACTCATCAATAATGGTTTTTTTTGAAATTTCTACAGTATCTGAAAAATCAATACCATCTAGAGAAATAAATAAACCATTATTGCTTGAAACTGTCATATCAAAAAACTGAATTTTTACGTCTAGAGAAGAAGAAAACCAAGCATAACTATAAAAGATAAATAATATCCCACTAAAAAAAGCCAAAAGAAGAAGTAAAAACTTCGATTGTCTTTTTCTATAGATTATATCGTTTTTTAGTTTGTTTTTTTTCATTATCCCCTTTTTTTATTTAACTGTAACTGTTCTAGTAATTTCTTCAGCCCAGTTTCCAGCCCAGTCACGAACATTATATTTAATAATATATTCACCAACTACATCTGTATCAACTGTTCCACTTATAATAATGTTTTCAGAAATATCTCCATCTAAATCATCTATAGCTGTTGCACCAAGTTCAATATATTCTGTTCCTTTATTAATTGTAATTTCGTTACTTCCGTTTAAAGTAAGAACTGGAGCTATAAGGTTATAAGCAGGTTCTAGATCTGGTCCATCGTAACCAAAATCTTCTCCTTCAAACCTTTCTTTAGTAAACCCAAAAGTTACCGATACTTTTCTACCTATTGAGGCGAAAGTATAATTATCTATATCTTGGCCTTCTAAATAAACATACACTCTTACTTTTGTAATACTTCTAGGTGCTAAAAACATTAATGGCGGTCTATCTATTCCTTCTTTATCGCGATCTGTATCGGTAAAGTAAGGAAATTTATATAATTTTTCATGAATAGGATAAGAATTATATTCCAACCCATCATATACATCAATTCTATCTGATGAAACAATTTCTTCTCTAATTGCGTATGTTGGATAAGCTACATTATTTAATATTTCATTACAACTTTCATTTGTATAAGCCGAACCTAGGGGGTCATATATATTAGAGCCTACTCTTTTATTACAAGTAGTTTGATAGTACTTAATAGCGTTTTCAACATGGTATATATCATTTGGTTCCCAAATTGCCCCAGTCTTACATATTCCCGTAATCTCTCCAGAGTAACTTGGTTTTCCTAACTCATCTGGATTACAAGTTATAGAAGTAATTAATGATTGATCATTAACATCTCTTTCTACTCTACCTATTTGAGCAAATGCAACTCTTATTGAATTTTCAATTCCTGTGTTTTCCACTCCAGTTTCTGCAACACCAACTTCTGATTCAACGGTTAAATAAATTGGTTCTTCATTATTTATATTATCTTCTGTGTAATACTTATTACCAGAGAAGTTTTTTATAAACAAATCAAATACTACGTACCCGTCTTCTTCAACTGGCCCGTAATTAGGCACTCGACTAGCCATCAAACGATATCCACCTTTAGTAGTGGCCATACTTGATTTTTCGTATAAAATTAATCTTGACGTTTCAGGATCAACTTCGCCCGAAGTGGAAAGTGGTATCAAGCCTCTTCCTGCCCATTTATTAGTATGACCAGGATATGAAACTTCATCAACGGTTTCTTTAGTTATGCTAACAGTAGTAGCCCATTTTTCACCGTTTAACGATAATAATAAGCTATCTGTTGAAGCGATTTCAATATCAAAAGACTCAACAACTACTGTTTGCATCCCAATAAACCATGCAAAAGCAGCAACTATAAAAACTACTACTGCTAATG
The DNA here is from genome assembly GCA_964491615.1 of uncultured Muribaculaceae bacterium. GTDB lineage: Bacteria > Bacillota_I > Bacilli_A > RF39 > UBA660 > CAKOSP01. The sequence goes on along the minus strand of CAZBGT010000008.1, from coordinate 3,571 downwards.
CTGTATATGATATTAAATATTTTACCTTTTTATTTCCACTCATTTATAAACCTATTCTACAATTACCGTTCTAGTTACTTCTTCTGCAGGATTTCCAGCAAAATCTTTAACGTTATAAGTTGTAATATATGTCCCTAAAACTTCAGTATTAACTGGGTTATTTATAACTATATTACCTGTAATGTCTCCTTCTATATTATCTTGTGCTGTTGCACCTTGATCAGTATATGGGTTGCCTAATGATACTGTTACTAATTCACTTCCAACTAACGTTATTACTGGTGGAATAGTATCAGTAAGAATATTATAGTCTGGTCCATCATAATTAATATCGGTTCCTTCAAATCTATTTTTAGTAAATCCAAAGTTAACTGATATTTTTCTTCCAATTGAAGCGAAATCATAATTATCTATATCTTGTCCTTCTAAGTAAACATATACCCTTACTTTTGTAATACTACTCGGAGCAAGTTTCATAAATGTTGGTCTTTCTATTCCAGCTTTTAATTTATCAGTATCCGTAAAGTAAGCTACAGCTTCAAGTTTAGGACTAAGAGCATATCCATTATATGCTGCACCATCATAAATATCCACTCTATCTGATTGAATAATTTCTTCTTTAACTGCATATGTTGGATAAGCAACGCCATTTTCTACTGTATTACATGCTCCGCTATATGAAGACGGATTATTTAAATCTGAACCTATTCTTTTATTACAGTTAATGTTATACCAATTAATTGCATTTTGAACATGCTTGGTATCGTTTGGTTCCCAAATAGTAGCATCTCTACATATCCCAGTTACTCCATTAACTACAGTTTGTTTTCCTTCTTCATCAAATAAACATGTAATACCAGTTATTTTTGCTACATCCGTTACTGTTTCATGAACTCTTCCTATTTGAGCAAATGCAACTCTTACTGAATTTTCAATTCCGGTATCAGCAACCCCTCCAGCTAACGCTACAGTTACTTCAGAATCAACAGTTAAATATATATCTTCTTCATCTAGAATATTATAAGGTTCAATATAGTTAGTTCCAGTTATGTTTTTAATAAACAAATCAAAAGCTACGTAACCACTTCTTTCTTCATCTTGGTCATTTGGTACTTGGCTAGCCATTAAACGGTATCCTCCTGCAGAAGTAGCTAGACTACCTTTTTCATACATTATTAATCTAGAAGAAACAGGGTCTATTTTTCCAACTGATGAAACTGGAGATAAACCTCTTCCTGCCCACCAATTAGTATGACCTTCATATGATACCTGATCTAAAATATCTTTTGAAATTGTAATAGAATTTGACCATTTATTACCATCAAAGGATAATAATAAACTCTCGTTCCCTGCAATTTCAATATCAAAAGAACTAACTCCTACTGTTTGCATTCCAATAAACCAACCAAACGTTGTAAATATTAAAAATACAGCACTAATAAATAACAAAAGTATTCTTTGTCTAATTAAATTTGTTCTTTTTTTAGTCATATTCATATTTCCTCTTTTCTATTTTTCAACTAACTCTGAGTTAAATCTCATGCTTATTTTTATATGGCCCCCAATGATCTCATCTACACATTCAGGATCAGGACCTTCTAACCATATTACTACAGTAAATTTATGAATATCTCCTGGATAAAAACCTTCTTCATGCCTTATTACTACATGTTCTTCACTTTCAAAAGGAATAGTGTCTGGTTCTGGTTTTCCATTTTTAGCTATTTTTGCAAAAGTATATTCTTCATCGTTTTTAAAAACTTTAATTCTTATAGCTTCATCTACACCTTTAAGAACTTCATCTATATTTATTTCCCACCAATAATCCGCAACGTATTCACCTTGATGCTCCACAAAAAAAGTATAGGCTGTATAGTTTTCTCCATTGTTGGAACCGCCTTCATGTTCATGTAAATCCGCTGGTAACCATTTTCCATTTATATTATCGATAAACTCTAATGTTTCTGCATACAATTCAGATTGATAAACTTTATATGTAGGCTTTTCATAAACTAAAATACCTTTTTCGCTATGTAGGTTTTTATCTAATAAAATAGTAAAACCCCAACTATTAAAAATAAGGGTGATAATTAAATAAACTATAAAAAATAAAAAGACTATTAAAATTAAAGCTCTTCTTAATAATTTAATTCGCTTTCTACTAACCCTAATTTTAGAAGCATTAGATTTTATAGATTTATTACTCATTGCACCTTCAATATTCCTATCTTATTATCTATTTTATTTTATCATAATGCCTTTGTTTGTCAACAAAGCAGATTTATTGGTTTTAATAATAATTATTCAAAATAAATTGGATTTCTTTTTGCAAATCAATTTCTTTTTCTACATCTAATAAACTATTTAATTTTTCTTTAATTTTTAATAAACTTAATTTTTCTTCATAATATTCTAATTTATCCGTTACTTGATTTATTGTTTTACTAATAAAACTCCTTGATACGCTCATTAACTCACCAATTTCTTGTAATGTATAATTTTCTTCGTAATAATACTTAAATATTTTTTGTTGGTTTTCTGTAAATAATTCTTTATATATATCAAAAAGCATATTATAGTGAATTAATTTATCCATCTAAATCACATCCTTAAATAATCCATAAATATACGATTCTATATCAAATACTTTTAGATCTGTTTCTTTTTCACCAAATCCTACAAACTTAACAGGTAGTTTTGTTTTATCTTTTATAGCTAAAACTATTCCACCTTTTGCTGTACCATCTAATTTAGTTAAAACTATTCCAGTAATGTTTGTTATTTTTTTGAAGTTCTCAGCTTGTACTATTCCATTTTGTCCAGTACTAGCATCTATTACTAAAAGAGTTTCATGAGGAGCTCCGGGGAGCACTCCATTTATTACTTTATTTATTTTTTCTAGTTCATTCATTAAATTAGTTTTATTATCTAGCCTGCCTGCAGTATCAATTAAAACTATATCTGTATTATTAGCTATTGCAAGTTTTAGACCATCAAAAATCACACTAGAAGGGTCTGTATTATCATTTCCATAAAATTCAGAATTAGTTCTTTTGGCCCATAATTTTAATTGTTCCACGGCTCCTGCTCTAAATGTGTCGCCGGCTATTAACAAAGTCTTTTTATTTTCCAAGTTATACTTATGAGCTAATTTAGCAATAGATGTGGTTTTTCCAACTCCGTTTACCCCTACAACTAAAATTATAGTAGGTCCATTTGGATTGATATTTATTTTATCCGTTAATATATCTTCGCCAACATATAACATAAATAACTCATCTATTATTATTTCTTTTAACTCATCAGTGTTTTTAATAGATTCTTTTTTAACTCTTTGATTTAATTTTTCTAAAAATGAAAAAGTAGTACTAACACCTATATCTGCATTAATTAACAATTCTTCCAATTCAATAAAATATTCGTCATTAACTAATTTGTGTTTTAAATTTAAATTAGATAACTTTGATGAAAATTCACTTCTGGTTTTTTCTAAGCCCTCTTCATAGGTTTTTAAATCCTCTTTTTCTTTAGTGTTAAATATATTTTTCAATTTATTTAAAATACCCATTTT
>CAZBGT010000007.1:0-13418 GCA_964491615.1 uncultured Muribaculaceae bacterium | reverse complement strand
AGATTGGTTATGTATTAAGTAAAAAATATTGGAATAAAGGTATTATGACTGAGGCATTAAAAGTTGTAATAGATTTTTTATTAAATAGTGTTCAATATTATTTAGTAGAAGCAAAACATATCGCTGAAAATATTGGTTCAGGAAAAGTAATGCAAAAAGCAGGAATGCATTACATCGCTACTTTACCAAAAGCAACCAAATTAAAAAACGGTAAGCGTGCAGACTTACCATTATATTATATTTATAGAGATTAAAAGAGTAGATATTTTATATCTACTCTTTTTATTTACAATCATAACCTTCTAAGTTATCTTTTTTAAAATCTTCTATAGTATAATCATTTTTTGAATAAAGTGATGAATCTTCTTCATCAAACATATCTCCTAATACTTGTTTTATTTGATTTGGATCTAATTTATTATAATCTACTTCAGTAATAAGCTTAAATGATGAGTCATTAACTTTTTCATATTTTATACTCATTCCATTTATACTATTAAATACTTCAGCGAATGCTTGACCAAAGCTTATTTGCATATCTAAATATTCAGGATCTGCTTCCATTACACTAATAGATTCTGCTTTTAAAACTTTAGTTGAGTTATACGTAATTAAAAAAGTTTCAAATGAATTGTATCCATCTTCATCTACTTCGGTTTTAGTACATTCTAAAGTTTTATTTTTATTAATTATGTTAGGTATTGTAGTAGATTCTTTTTCACTACATCCTGCCACAAATAAAAGAGCTATTAGAATTGTAAATACTTTCAAGATATTATTTTTCATTACTCTCCTTTCTTATCATTAAATGATATTTTTTTAAACAAAAAAGAAAAATATTATTATTTTTCTTCACATGTATGGTTAGTAAGCATTGTTCTTTTATAATCATCTAAAACATATCTAGTTGGAAATTCAAAATCATCTACCTCAACGTTAAAGTGTTCTACTAACACAGCTTTTAACTTTTCTACATCAACAGTATTATAATTAATAAGCATTTCTGTTAATAATTTATTATCATCTACTTTTTCTGCGGTCATATCAAAACCCTCTACTTCTTCATAAGCTTTTTCATAAGTTTTATTTAATTCAAATAACACTTCTAGAACTTTAGAATCTGTTTCTCTTAATGTTTTGGTAAAAACAGTATCAATTATTCCATCTGTAGCCTTAATAAGTAATTCTTCTTTAACAATATAACCATTATCATCAGTTTCTTCCTTAACACAACTTAAAGTTGCTTTAGGGGGTTTTTTGTCTGTATCACTTGGTGTTTTTTCATTACCACAACCAACTAATAATAAAGCACAAATTACTAATAAAGAAGTTTTTAATGTTTTTTGTTTCATGGTATCCTCCTTATTTTATTATACAATAAAACTTATATTTTAACAAAAAAAAGAAGACTTTTTAGTCTTCTAATAATGTTTCTTCAAGAATTTCACTTGCATCGTCTGATAATAAAGCTTTCTCTAAATCTATTGATATATCACTATATTCTCTAGCTCCAGTTCCTGCTGGGATTAATTTTCCAATTATAACGTTTTCTTTTAATCCTTTTAAGTAATCTACTTTACCTTTTGATGCAGCTTCAGTTAAGACTCTAGTTGTTTCTTGGAAGGATGCCGCAGATAAGAATGAATCTGTTTCTAATGAAGATTTTGTAATACCTAACATTATTGATTCTCCTTTAGCAGGAGTCTTACCACTCAATAATATTTTAGCATTTTCATCTGAGAATCTTCTTAAGGAAATAGTTAAACCTTTTACAAAGTTTGTATCTCCTGGATCAGTTATTTTTATTTTAGCAATCATTCTTTTAACAATTATTTCAATGTGTTTATCATTTATATCAACACCTTGTAATTTATAAACAAGTTGTACTTCTTTTAAAAGATATTCTTGAGCTTTAAGTGGACTAGTATAAAGAAGTAATTCTTTTGGAGCTACAACTCCTTCAGTAAGTTGGTCTCCACTTTCAACCATGTCTCCTTTAGCTACGGTTAGTTTCATATTGTAACTAGTTTTTACAATTTTAACTTCAGCTTCATTAGTAATTGAGATATCATATTTAAAGTTGTTTTCTTTATCTTTAGTTTCTTTTATCTCTGTAATTTTACCACTAATTGGAGCAATTGTTGCTTTCCATTTTGGTGTTCTTGCTTCAAATAATTCCTCAACTCTTGGTAAACCTTGAGTTATATCTTCAGTTGTTGCAATACCACCAGTGTGGAATGTTCTCATCGTAAGTTGGGTACCTGGTTCTCCAATTGATTGAGCTGCCATTATACCAACAGATTCACCAATTTCCACTAAATTTCCTGTTGCTAAGTTTGTACCATAACATTTTTGACAAATACCATTTTCAGTTCTACAAGTAAGAGCACTTCTAATTTCTAATTTTTTTACCCCAGCTTTTAAAATACGATTAACCATATTTTCTGTTAGTAATTCATTAGCCTCAACTAAAACTTCTTTAGTTTCTGGATGAAGTACTTTTTTATTTGTAAACCTTCCCGCTATTCTCTCAGCGAATGGTTCAATTATTGTATTATCTTTTTCATTAACTAAATCATATACCATAACACCTTTAGTGGTTTTACAATCTTCTTCTCTAATTAACATATCTTGAGCAACATCAACTAATCTTCTAGTTAAGTACCCTGAGTCTGCTGTTCTAAGAGCAGTATCCGCAAGTCCTTTACGAGAACCATGAGTAGATAAGAAAAACTCTGCTACACTTAGTCCTTCAACGAATGATGATAAAATTGGTATTTCAACTATTTCACCATTTGGTTTAGCCATTAAACCACGTAGTCCTGCAAGTTGAGTAAAGTTTGAAATTTTACCTCTTGCTCCACTATTCATCATCATAAATACTGGATTATCAAAATCATCTTTTGATATTTCTTTTAATGCATCTTTAATATTATCAGTGGCTTTATTCCAAAGATCAATAACTGCTTGGAATCTTTCATCTTCAGTAATAAGTCCTCTTTTGTATTGAGCATTAATTTTTTCTCTTGCTTCTTTAGCCGCATTTATAACTTCTTCTTTTTTAGAAGTTGTAACAATGTCTGACTTAGCTACAGTTATACCTGCAACTGTTGAATATTTAAAACCTAAGTCTTTTAATTTATCAAGCATAATACTTGTTTCAGTTGTTTTATATCTTTTAAACACTTGAGCAATTATTTTAGATAAATCCCCTCTTATAAAAGGTTTTAATAAAGGCATTTTTTTAACTTCTTCTGGAATATTTACTCCCATTTCCAAGAAAAATTTACTTGGAGTAATTCCTTCTATATTAGCTTTAGTAGCTTCATTAATATATGGGAACGTATCCGGTAATATTTCATTAAATATTATTTTACCTACAGTTGTAACTAAATACATATTTTTAACATCTTCTGAGAATAATTTATATTTAAATGAATTTACTGGAACAACTATTCTAGAATGTAGAGCAATTTCTTTTCTATCATAAGCCATTAAAGCTTCATTAGTATTTTTAAATACTCTACCTTCTCCAGCTAAGCCTTCTTTTTCCATTGTTAAATAACAATTTCCTAATACCATATCTTGAGATGGTGTAACTATTGGTTTACCATCTTTAGGATTTAATATATTATTAGCCGCAAGCATTAATACTCTTGCTTCAGCTTTAGCCTCTTCTGATAAAGGAACGTGAACAGCCATTTGGTCTCCATCAAAGTCTGCGTTAAATGCAGTACAAACTAATGGGTGTAATCTAATAGCTTTTCCTCCGATTAATTTAGGTTCAAAAGCTTGTATACCTAATCTATGTAATGTTGGAGCTCTATTTAATAGTACCGGATATTCTTTAATAACTTCATCAACAATATCCCACACTGATTCATCACGAGCGTCTATTAATCTTTTTGCCCCTTTAATATTATGAGCTAATTCTTGTTCTACAATTCCATTTATAATATGAGGTTTAAATAATTCTAGAGCCATCTCTTTTGGTAGTCCACATTGATACATCTTAAGTTCAGGTCCTACAACAATAACACTTCTTCCAGAGTAGTCTACTCTTTTACCAAGTAAGTTTTGTCTAAAACGACCTTGTTTACCTTTTAACATATCTGATAGACTCTTTAATGGTCTATTATTAGCAGCAGTAATACTTCTTCCGCGACGTCCATTATCTAGTAATGAATCAACTGCTTCTTGAAGCATTCTTTTTTCGTTTTGAACGATTATTCCAGGAGCGTTAAGCTCTAGTAATTTTTTCAAACGATTGTTTCTGTTTATAATCCTACGATATAAATCATTTAAATCACTTGTTGCAAATCTACCACCATCTAATTGAATCATTGGTCTTAACTCTGGAGGTATAACTGGTACATAATCTAAAATCATCCATTCAGGTTTTTGCTCTGAATTAACAAACGATACTAAACAATCTAATCTTTTTACTAAACGAATTCTTTTTTGACCTGTTGCCTTTTCTAATTCTTTTTTTATTGCTTTGATTTCTTCATCTAAAGTTACTTTTTCTAAAAGTTCTTTAATAGCCTCAGCACCCATACCAACTTTAAAATTATTTCCATACTCTTCATAATAAGCACGATATTCTCTATCTGTTAGTATTTGTTTTTTTTCAAGAGGTGTTTTACCTGGGTCTATTACAACATAATTTACAAAGTATAAAACTTCTTCTAATTCTCTTGGAGAGATATCTAATGTAAGACCTATTTTAGAAGGAATTCCTTTGAAAAACCAAATATGACTACATGGCGCAGCTAAATTAATGTGCCCCATTCTTTCTCTTCTTACACTTGCTTTAGTTACTTCAACGCCGCATCTATCACAAACTGTATTTTTATATCTTAGTCTTTTGTATTTTCCACAACTACATTCGTAATCTTTTGAAGGACCAAATATTTTTTCGCAAAACAATCCATCTTTTTCGGGTTTTAAAGTACGGTAGTTAATTGTCTCAGGTTTTGTTACTTCACCATAAGACCAACTCAATATTTTCTCAGGACTAGCAATACCAATTTTAATTCCCTTAAAACTATTTACATCTAACACTTTTTCACCTACTATTCTTCAACTTCTGTATTTACAGAAATTCTTTCGTTTTCATTTAACCTTGCAAAATGAATTTGTTCTTCATCTTGACTATTTTCAACGTCTTTAAATTCTAAGACTTCATCTTTTTGATTAATTACTTGTACATCTAAACCTAATGCTTGGAATTCTTTTACAAGTACTCTAAAGCTTTCTGGTACTCCAGCTTGGTTAACGATTTTACCCTTTACTAAAGCTTCATATACTTTTACTCTTCCAACTATATCATCGGATTTTACAGTTAAGATCTCTTGTAAGATATGTGCAGCACCATAAGCATATAATGCCCAAACTTCCATCTCACCAAATCTTTGTCCACCAAATTGTGCTTTTCCACCAAGTGGTTGTTGAGTAACTAATGAATAAGGTCCAGTTGCACGAGCATGTAATTTATCATCAACCATGTGATGAAGTTTTAACATATACATGATTCCTACACTTATTTCATTATCAAATGCATCCCCGGTTTTACCATCATATAAAACAACTTTCCCAGAAGGATCCATTTTAGCTTCTTTCATTTCTTTTTCAATATCTTCCCACGTAGCTGAATCAAATACTGGTGAAGCATAATGAGAACCTAATTTATAACCAGCCATTCCTAGGTGAAGTTCTAATACTTGACCAATATTCATTCTCGAAGGAACTCCAAGTGGATTTAAAATTATATCAATTGTTTCTCCATCTTTTGTGTATGGCATATCTTCTTCTGGTAGTACTAAAGAAATAACTCCTTTATTACCATGTCTCCCAGACATTTTATCCCCAACTTGAATTTTTCTTTTTTGAACAATATATACTCTAACTATTTTAGATACACCTGAAGGTAATTCATCAGAGTTTTCTTTTGTATAAACTTTTACATCATGAACTATTCCTGCTGCACCATTATCAACTCTTAAAGAAGTATCTCTTACTTCTCTTGCTTTTTCACCAAAGATTGCATGAAGTAATTTTTCTTCACTAGTTAATTCTTGAACTCCTTTTGGAGTAACTTTACCTACTAAGATATCTCCTTCTTTTACTTCAGTTCCAATTCTAACTATTCCATCTTTATCAAGATTTTTTCTAGCATCTTCTCCAACATTTGGAATATCTCTAGTAATTTCTTCCGCTCCTAATTTTGTATCTCTACATTCAATATCATAATGAGCTATATGAAGCGATGTATAAACATCATCTTTTACTAATCTTTCATTTATAATAATTGCATCTTCATAGTTATATCCATAAAAGGTCATAAACGCTACACGCATATTTTTACCTAAAGCTAGTTCTCCTTTATCAATTGAAGAACCATCTGCGATAACTTGTCCTTTTTTAATTATGTCTCCTTTTTTAACTAAAGGAGTATGATTAATACAACTTTCCATATTACTTCTTACATAATTTGCTAAATGATATATATCTTTACCTTTAGCTAGTTTAACTTCAATTTTTAAACCATCTGCATAAGTAACTTCACCATCTGCTTTTGCAACAATAGCACTACCTGAGTCTCTTGCTGCAATATATTCAACACCAGTACCTACTATTGGAGCTTCTGCTTCTAAAAGTGGAACTGCTTGACGTTGCATGTTTGCACCCATTAAAGTTCTGTTTGCATCATCGAACTCTAAAAATGGAATACAACTAGTTGTAATCGAAACTATTTGACTTGGCGATACATCTACATAATCAACTTTTTCAGTTGGTACAATAATAGTATCGTCATTTAATCTAACAATAACTCTTTCATCAGTTATTTTATTTTTACTATTTACATTAATCGCAGCTTGAGAAATATGAAAGTCTGCTTCTTCATCCGCGGTCATATATACTATTTCGTTAGTTAATTTACCATTTTTAACTTTACAATAAGGAGTCATGATAAAACCATATTCATTAATTTTAGCGTAGCCTGCTAATGAAGTGATTAAACCTATATTTTGTCCTTCTGGTGATTCAATTGGACAAATTCTACCATAGTGTGATTGGTTAACGTCACGAACTTCCATACCCGCTCTTTCACGAGAAAGTCCACCAGGTCCAAGAGAAGATAATCTTCTTTTATCTGTTAATTCTGCTATTGGATTTATTTGATCCATGAATTTAGATAATTGGCTCGAACCAAAGAATTCTTTTAAAGACGCAGTTACTGGTCTTATATTAATTAATGATTTAGGTGTTGCAGTTTCAATATCTTGAGTAGTCATTCTTTCACGAATTACTCTTTCTAATCTCGATACTCCAATTTTAAATTGGTTTTCAATTAATTCCCCAACTTGTTTAACTCTTCTATTACCTAAATGGTCTACTTCATCTAAATGACCAATACCTTTTTGTAAACCTAAATAATAAGATATTATGGCATATATATCAGGTATTGTTAATCTTCTTACATCTACAGTTTTATCTGTACCAATTAAAGTAATTATTTTTTTACTATCTTCTGGGTCATATACTTTAATTGTTTGAATTTTATTATATAATTCATGTTCTGAATCTAATTCTTCATTTATTTTAGTTTTTACTAAATTAAATCCTTTTTCAAAAGCAATTTTTAATTCCTCTAATAAGGGTTTATCAACTAAAGTTCCAGCTTTAGCATATTCTTTTTTACCAACTTTTACATCTTCGGCTAAGGTTAAACCTAATAATCTATTAACAACATATAACTTTTTATTAAATTTATATCTTCCTACTTTTGCTAAATCATATCTAAAGCGATCAAAAAATCTAGTGTTTAATTGATTTTTAGCACTATCTAACGTTACAGGCTCTCCTGGTCTTAGTTTTTCATATATTTCAATTAAAGCTTCATTTTCATCTTCAGCTGTATCTTTTTCTAAAGTTGTTTTAATGAATTCATCATCACTAAACATTTTTAGTAAATCATCATTTTTATATAATCCTAAAGCTCTTAAAAATGTTGTTGCCGCTATTTTTCTAGTACGGTCTATTCTAATATATAAAACATTTTTAGCATCAGTTTCTAATTCTAACCATGTTCCTTTATTTGGAATAACTTCAGTAGTAATTAGTTTTCTTCTGTTTTTATCATATTCTAATTTTGAATATATAGAAGGACTTCTTACTAATTGAGAAACAATAACTCTCTCAGCACCATTTATTATAAATGTTCCAGCTTCAGTCATTAAAGGCATATCTCCAAAGAAGATAGTTTGTTCTTTAACTTCACCAGTTTCATGAATGAATAATCTAGCTTCAACTTTTAAAGGAGCTGCGTAAGTAACCATTCTCTCTTTTGCTTCTTTAATTGAATATTTAGGTTCTTCAAAGAAGTAATTTCCTAATTCAAGCGAAATATTTCCAGTGAAACTGTCAACCGGAAACAATTCTTCAAATGTTTCTTTTATACCATTATCTAAAAAGTTTTGGTACGATTTTTTTTGAACTTCTAGTAAGTCTTGAAGCTCCAAAGTTATTTTAGTCTTTGCAAAGTTTTTTCTTTCACGGTAATCACCGAATTTTTCGATTCTATATGCCACTTTATCACCCTTATCCATTTTTTATATAGACTATTTTTCTTCGCATAAAAAACGAAGCACCAATTTATAATGTTAACAATTAGTTACTTAATTGTCAATTGATTTTGCTTGATAAATGTAAAAACCTTTACTTTTTTTTACATTATTTAATTCATAGTTGTTTTTTAAGATTTTTTCAATAGATTTTGCTCCATGATCTTTTCTAATTACAAACCATAATTCCCCTTCATTATTTAAATGTTTTTTAGCATTAGAAAGTATGTTTAATACTACTTCTTTACCTGCTCTTATTGGAGGATTAGTTATTATTAAGTCGTATGTGTTTGAAATATTTTCATAACCATTACTTAATATTACTTCTCCCTTTACACTATTTTGTTTTAGATTTACTTTAGCTAAGTTAACTGCACGTTGGTTTACATCACTCATAGTTACAAAACTATTAGTCAATTTTCCAATAGTTATACCTATATAACCATATCCGCAGCCGATATCTAAAATGTTTTTATAATCTTTTTTTTTAGTTTTATAAATGTGTCAATTAAAAAGGTGCTTCCATAATCTAACTTTTTATTAGAAAAAACACCAATATCGACATTAAACAAAAAAGATATGTCATTTTTAACATATTTAATAACTTGAATATTGCTTTTTAGGCCTTCGTTATTAGTAAAATAATGTGTCAAATGCATATCCTCTCAAAAACATAGTTGTATTATAACATAGATAATTTTAAAAATAAAGTCTTTTTACATTTTTTTGTATAAAAAAAGGATAAATTAAATTTATCCTATTTGTCCCATTACTTCCTGAGCAAAGCACTCTATTCTTTTTTCCATGCCTTCTCCAACTTCAAATCTAACTGCTTCTAATAATTTAGAGTTATTGTTTTCTAAATACTTTCCTACACTTAAACTATCATCTTTAACAAAGTCTTGTTCTACTAAACAATTTTCTTTATAAAACTTGTTGATCTTTCCAGTTACCATTTTTTCCGCTATTTCCATCGGCTTACCTTCTTCTAAGGCTTGTTTAGTTAAAATTTCTCTTTCTTTTTCTAAGTCTTCATTTGAAACTTCTTCTTTAAAAACATATCTTGGGTTCATAGCAGCATAATGCATCGCTACATCTTTTGCTACTTCTTCGTCACTACCTTCAACTTTTACTAAAGTAGTTATTTTTCCACCCATATGGATATATACTCCAAATACTTCGTTATCTAGTTTATTAAATACTTTAAATCTTCTAAAAGATAATTTTTCTCCAATTTTTGCTGTTACTTGAGTTACATAATCTTTTAACAACATATTATCAACGGTTAATTCATTAGCTTCTTCTACTGTTGAAACATCATTTTCAAGAATAGCTGTTCCAATTTTATTAACCATTTCTTTAAACTCATCATTTTTACTAACGAAATCTGTTTCACTATTAACCTCAACTATTACTGCTTTATTATCTTTTACAAAAGCATTAGATAAACCTTCAGCAGCAATTTTAGATTCTCTTTTTAATGATTTAGCTATTCCTTTTTCTCTTAAATAATCAATAGCTTTTTGCATATCAGCATTAGTTTCTTCTAAAGCTTTTTTGCAATCCATCATTCCAGCTCCTGTAATCTCTCTAAGCTCTTTTACCATACTAGCTGTTATATTCATAATTACCTCCTTATTTTAATGCTGAAATTAAATCAGCTTTTTTCATTGACGAATATCCTTTTAGACCTTTTTCTTTAGCAAGTTGTTTTAACTCAACTAAAGTTTTGTTTTCTAAGTCTTCAGATACCTTTTCTTCTTTAACGGGTTTTTCTTTTACTTCTTCAGTTAATTCTTTTTCAACAACAACTTCTTCAGTAACTTCTTTAACCTCTTCAACTACTTCTTCTTCAACTACTTCTTCTTTAGTTGTTTCTTCATTCTTTAAATTTTGTTCTTTTTGTTTTTTATCATCTTCATTTAAAAAGTCTATTACTTCTAAAGATGAAGCTTCACAAATCGCATTACTTAATACACTAAAAATTAATTTTATAGATTTAACTGCATCATCATTACCAGGAATTACAAAATCAATTATATCTGGATTAGCATTTGTATCAATTAAACCAAATACAGGTATTTTTAATTTTCTTGCTTCTTTAATTGCATTGTGTTCTTTCTCAGGATCCACAATAATTATAGCTTGTGGTAATTTAGACATTTCTCTAATACCACCTAAAACTCTATTTAATTTTTCGTATTCTTTTTTTAATAAGATTACTTCTTTTTTAGGCATTTTTTCAAAAGTGCCTTCTTTTTCCATTTCTTCAATTTCTTCAAGTCTTTTTATTCTTCTTCTAATTGTTCTAAAGTTAGTTAAGGTTCCTCCTAACCATCTTTCTGAAACATAATAAGACTTACTTCTTATTGCTTCTTCTTTAGCTGCCTCTTGAGCTTGCTTTTTTGTACCTACAAATAAAACTTTACCACCATTTTCAGTAATGGTTTTTAGTTCATTGTAAGCCTCCTCTAATAATTGTGATGTTTTTTCTAAATCGATAATATATATATCGTCTCTAGTTCCAAAAATATAATTTTTCATTTTTGGATTCCATCTTTTTGTTTGGTGACCAAAGTGTACACCAGCTTCTAGTAAATAGTTCATAGAAACTACGGCCATAAATTCATTCCTCCTTCGTTTTTTTCTTCTTAATACTTCTACTTATAACCACACCCTTAGGCACGAGAGTTATAATCCATATTAATGTTTATTTGCATTTACTGCCAATTTGTATTTTAGCATAATTTTAACATAGTATCAAGCAATTAAAAACTAGGTCTTACCTAGTTTTAATTAATTCATCTACATCATTTTTCATAATTTCATAATCATGTTCTACTAAGTGTAGTCCGAAATACTTTCTTGGTTCATCTCCGATTGATTTAATAAGATCGGTATTGATTAAAACATTTTCAAACGCTACTGCATCCATCACTAAATCTTTGTTGTATGTTGTTATGATTTTAGAATAGAAAAAGTAAATTAAATCTACTTGTGCTTGAGCTATTTGAGTTTGAACATCATTACTATATCTAGTTTGAGTATTACTTTGCAAAGTTTTAAAAAAAGTTCTAACTCTATCCTCAGATACACCATAACTTGTAATTACTTCAACAAGGGGTTCAATACCCTCGTTTTTAAAATATGTATTTAATAATACTTCTTCTCCAACTATGATTTTTAATTGTTCAGCCATTAATGATTCAAAAAAGTAATACGATTTATCTTTTTGAATATCTCTAGCGTTTGAAAACGCTAACATTTCTGTAATTCCTTCGTTGATTAACCAATGTGAACAATCATCACAAGGAAATGGAGTTCTATGAATTCCTCTATAAACTACTTCATTTAAAGAATCATACTTACTACTTGCCATAGTAAATAAGTTTTTAAGTGTATATGCTTTTGCTGCTCTAAACTCATTATATTTGGGATGAGTTTTATCAGGATTTGATTTTAAAAGATCAATTCCCTCTTCTGAAATAAATAACACATTTTCATTTATTCTATAATGCATTATGTCTTCAATGTTGTTTTCTCTTTCTTGATAAGCATTAGTTATTACAATATTTAAATTACTTAAATTGTCCAAAAAGTTTGTTTTTGCATCTTCGTTTATTGTTTCATTAACTTTGTTTAAATATGGTAAAAGAAAACTCCCTTCTTCAAATGTTTTTTGATTGTCGCTAAGTACATAATTTAAATTAATGTTACTCATTTGGTAATTGTTGTATTCCATTATTAACCCTCTCTCTTTCCAATACTTGATTTCTTCTTTCTAGTCTCTTGTATTTTCTTTCTATCCTTTGCATATTTTCATAGCCTTTATTAAGACCAAGATGTCCAGCTGGATAATGTCCTAAATTATATAGTTTTTGTTTTGATATTAAAACTTGTTTATATCTATCAATTCTTTCTAATTCATCTCCAGGAGATTTCATTAATTTTAATTCAAATAATTTAACTAATATATCTTGAACTTTTCCTAATGTAAAACTTGCGCTTAATGCTTTTCTTGAATTGAAGTTTTTCTCAATACTATTCATTAATTTTTTAGCCAGTTGCGGCTGAGTTATTAAATTATTTATTCCTTCTTCGATTAATTCAAAACCTTTATTATTAAAATAAGCTTCAAACATAATATCTTTTCCTAAGATTTCAATTAATTGTGCTGCAATTAATGTTTCTAAGTAATAATCTGTTTCGGTTATAAATGCTTTAGGGTATGCGGTTAGAACTATATAAGAAGTTATTCCTTCAGTTAAACCAGTGTGTTCATCACTTTCAAAATCATTATATTTTGAAATACCGCAATAAAGAGAACCAAGATTTCTAGAACTAGCTAGGTGAAGAAATTCATGTAATACTACTCTTTTTAATGCTTGATTAAATTTAACTAAACCATTGTCTTGATCTTTATACTGTTCATATAAAAAACATACGGCTTCATCATTAATCTCTATTCTTTGTTCTTCAGGATCATACTCTCCTAGACTATCAGGTTGCACATCAGTATTAATAACATCCGTAATATCCAAATCAAGATTAAACTTAACCGAGCGCAAATTATACAAAAAATTTACTTGATTAGACTCAGGCATAATATTCCAAATATATTCTATAATAGGAAATAAAATTTCTTTATGTTTTTTTAAATCTTCATTTTTTTCTAATGCATCATTAATCAAAACTTCATAGTTAGCGTCCATAAAACTTCCTTTTTTATACCTATATAATACACATTTTTCAAAATAAATCAACAAAAAAAGAGATTTACTCCATTAATTT
>CAZBGT010000006.1:0-13898 GCA_964491615.1 uncultured Muribaculaceae bacterium | reverse complement strand
TGGAGCGGGTGAAGAGAATCGAACTCTCGTTAACAGCTTGGAAGGCTGCAGTTTTACCATTAAACTACACCCGCATAAAAAGATTATATCATAATCTTTTATTTGTTTTCAACATTTTTAAGTTTTAATACTTCTTCTGCATCATCAAAATGATATTTAGTTGTACCAATAGTTTGGTCAGTTTCATGCCCTTTACCTAAGATCATGACAATATCATTTTCTTTCATCATATTAATTGCTTTTTTAATTGCTTCTCTACGGTTTAATTCAACATCGTAATTATCTTTATCAACACCACTTAAAATATCATTCATTATTTGATTTGGATCTTCTGTTCTAGGGTTATCACTAGTAAAGATAACATAATCACTTAATCTGCTTGCAGCATTACCCATTAATGGTCTTTTCTTACGGTCTCGATCTCCGCCACAACCTAAGATTGTGATTAATCTATTTGTTTTTACTTCGTTGTATGATTCTAATACTTTTTCAACTGCATCAGGAGCATGTGCAAAATCCACAACAGCATAACCTTTATTAATTTCTATTGTTTCACATCTTCCTTTTGGTGACGAAATATTAATTGATTTTTCAATTATATCTTCGATAGAATAATTTAAATTATTTAATATAGCTACAGCTTGAAGGTAATTATAAATATTAAATTTATTAGTTAAATTATATTTTGATTTATACAATTTATCCTTAAAAGAAAACTCTAAATTGGTTTCATGCGGCAGTATTTCATAATTCTCAATTTTATAATCGCCATCTAAACCAACACTATAATGCTTTTGAACTTTCTCTTTAAAAAACTTGCTTTTGTCATCGTCGGAATTTGTTATGAATACCGCATCACTGGTTAAATAATTCGTGAACTTTAATTTTGCATCAAGATAAGCTTCCATGGTTAAATGGTAATCTAAGTGATCTTGACTAAGATTTGTAAAAACTCCAATATTAAACTTTAATCCTTCAATCCTTCTTAGATCAATTGCGTGAGAACTAACTTCCATAACCATATGAGTTATCCCTTTTTCTTTTGCATTTAATAACAATTTATAAAGATTTAAAATATCAGGAGTAGTATTATCTAAAACCTCAAATGTGTCGTTATAATAATAACCTAAAGTGCCAATGTAACCAGCATTAACGTTAAACTCTTTTAATAATTGATAAACAATAAAAGCTGTGGTTGTTTTACCATTAGTTCCAGTAATACCAATTAATTTTAAGTCATTTAATATGTGGCTATACTCATTAACTAATTTATTTATTAAAAAAATTTCACTATTATCAACTATTTCATAGTCAACATTAACATCTAATTTTTTTTCGGTAATAATTTTAGTTGCACCATTTTCAATTGCAGCGTTAATGTAATCGTGTCCATCAACTCGATGACCTTTAATGGCAACGAAAGTTTGTCCAGGCTTTACTTTTCTTGAATCTATTTCATAATTTAACATCAAAATCACATCCTTAAAAATATTATAACACAGACTTTTATATGCTATAATATATTTGGTGAATAAAATGAAAAAAATATTTTTAACAGGAGATAGACCTACTGGAAGACTTCATTTAGGACATTATGTTGGGAGTTTAAAAAGTAGAGTATTAATGCAAAACAGTAACGAATATGACGAGATGTATATTATGATTGCAGATTCACAAGCCTTAACTGATAATTTTAATGATCCGTTAATGGTAAGAAAAAACGTTACTGAGGTTTTGCTTGATTATTTATCAGTAGGAATAGACCCTAATAAAGTATGTATCTTTATTCAATCTGAAATAGGGGCATTAACTGAGTTAACTTATTATTACTCAAATTTAGTTTCGTTAGCGAGATTAATGAGAAACCCAACAGTGAAAAATGAAATTAAATTTAAAAATCTCGAGAATAATTTACCGGTAGGCTTTTTAAACTATCCGATAAGTCAAGCTGCAGATATTACGGGATTTGACGCTACTCATGTACCAGTTGGTGAAGATCAGTTGCCTATGGTTGAGCAAACTAGAGAAATTGTTAAGAGTTTTAATTCAATATATGGAGAAACTTTAGTTTTACCAAAGGCAGTTGTGCCTGAAAAAGATATTCATGGGAGGCTACCTGGAATAGACGGAAAAAATAAAATGTCTAAAACTTTAAATAATGCTATTTATTTATCTGACTCTGAAGAAGAAATAAAGAAAAAAGTAAATAATATGTATACGGACCCAAATCATATAAAAGTTGACGATCCGGGTAATATTGAAGGGAATGTAGTTTTTACTTATTTAGATGTGTTTTGTGAAAGCGATCACTTTGAAAAATATTTGAATAATTATAGTAATTTGGATGAGCTGAAAGCCCATTATCAAAAAGGAGGACTTGGAGATTCGGTTATTAAAGAATTTTTAAATAAAATTCTCCAAGAATATATTAAACCAATCCGCGAAAAACGAAACGAATTAGAAAAAGATGGCAAATATTTATTTGAAATATTAAGGTCGGGAAGTGAAAGAGCAAATATTAAAGTTAATAATACTTTAAATCGTGTAAAAAAGAACATGAAAATTAATTACTTTAAGGATTTGGATTATTACAACGAATTAATAGAAAAGTATAAGTAAGTGTGTTAAAATAACAATAATTAGGGTGTGATTAGAGTGGCCTATTTAGAAGAGCATTTTAAAGTTGATTTTGACGAAGTAAAAAGTCGTAGAGAATCAATTTTTCAAGGAAAATTTTATCGAATCACTGTTCTTAGTGAAAGATTAGTTCGTTTTGAATATAATTCAGAAGGAAGATTTTTAGATGCTCCAACAAACTTTGCTATAAATCGTAAATTTAATAAGGTTGCAATGAAAGTGGAACAAAATGCTCAAAAAATATTGATTACAACCAGATACTTTAGTTTGCAATACTTAAAGGAACGTCCATTTAAAGGTCCGTTTTTTGCTCCGGATACAAACTTAAGAGTTAAATTAAATAATACTGATAAGACTTGGTATCCATCTCATCCAGAGGCAAGAAACTACAAAAGTTCAGCATTTAGTTTAGAAGATATAAAAAAAGTTAATTTAGAAAAAGGACTGTACTCTACAGATGGATTTGTAACTGTTGATGATTCTTCTGCTTTAATCATTGAAGCTGATGGAGGACTTAGAAAGTCACCTGATTCTAATAATGATTTTTATTTATTTATGTATAGAAGAGATTTTGGTTTTTGTTTAAAAGACTATTTTCAATTGACGGGTTACCCAGCTCTGTTGCCAAAATATGCTCTTGGTGTTTGGTGGAACCGTGATTTAATTTATAACGAAAACAATTTAGATCAATTAATTGATTTATTCGATAAATACGAAATACCTCTTTCTGTTCTTTTACTTAGTGAATATTGGCATTTAGATGATTTATCCAAATACGAAAAAACGGGATATGATTTTAGTAAGGCATTATTTCCTAATTTAAAAAATACTGTAAAGAAATTAAACGATAATGAAATATATTTAGGAATAAACCTGGACCCCACTCCTGGAATTAGGGTTAAAGATGAAGTATTTAAAAAATTTCAAAAAGATTTAGGATTAGAAGGAGAAAAACCTATTCCCTTCAATATATATAACAAAAGGTTTGCAGGAGCTTTTCTAAAAAACATTTTAAATAAATTAATTAATCAAGGAGTTTCGTTTTTTTGGTTAGATTATAATTCAGATATAAAACAACTAGAGGCTTTAAAATATTATACATTTAACAATTATAAAAAGTTTGAGGATAGAAGACCACTTTTACTAGCTAAAAACTCATTCGTTTCATCTCATAGATATCCTATAATATATACTGGTGAAACAAAAGTTAGTTGGAAAACATTAGATTATTTACCTTTTTTCAATTCAACTAATAGTAATATAGGTTTATCTTGGTTAAGTCATGACGTTGGAGGCTATAAAAATGGTACAGAAGATAGCGAATTGTACTTAAGGTATGTTCAGTTTTCAACATTTAATCCTATTTTTAGATTTAGTTCTAAAAGAGGAAAATACTATAAAAGAGAACCGTGGTTATGGGATATAAAAACATACGTTATCGTAAAGAATTATATCAATTTAAGGTATCGTTTAATCCCGTATATTTATTCTGAAAATTATCATTATCATAAGAATGGTTTACCTATATCCTTACCATTATATTATAATAACCCTGAGATATATGATGAGCCTTTATACAAAAACCACTACCATTTTGGCTCTGAGTTACTAGTTGCTCCAATTACCAAACCTAAAGATCCTTTAACTAATAGATCTATTGAAAGAATTTTTTTACCTAAGGGAAATTGGTATGATTTTAAATCAGGTAAAAAATTTAAAGGAAACAAAAGATATATCTTATTTTATAAAGATGATGAATATCCTGTATTTGTTAGAGAAGGTGGAATTATTCCTTTATCTATCCAAGAAGAAAACAAAAATAGTTTAAGTAATCCTAAAACTTTGGAAGTAAATGTGTTTCCAGGGAAAAACAACGTTTATAACTTATACGAAGATGATGGAAGAAGTAATTTACATGAAAGTGGTTACTATATAGTTACATCTTTTGACTATAACTATATGTTGAATAATTATACTTTGATTATTCATCCTACTGAAGGTAAATCTGGTATAATTCCTAAACATAGAGATTATATAATAAAATTCAGAAACACAAAAAAAGCAGATGAAGTACTATTATATGTAAACGGAGTTAAAGCAAACAACAAAGTAGAAACATACAGCAATGAACAAGATTTTGTGGTTCACATTTATAAAGTTGATACAACAAAACAATTAACAATAAATTGCAAAGGAAATAATATTGAAATAGATACTACAAGAATTTTTAATGACGATATTAATTCCATATTAGATGAAATAAAAATAAAAACAAACTTAAAAGAACAAATTGCTGAAATTCTTTTTAGTGATAAAGATATAAAAAGAAAAAGAATCTTGCTTAAAAAGTTAGGCAAGAAGCAAAAAATAAACAAAAAGTATATTTCAATGTTCTTGAAACTTCTTGAATATAGTAGTGAAATTTAATATAATATAGCAAACAAGTAATGAATGAGTTTGGATGTGTTAAATCCATAACTTATCGATGTTTGTGGGTAAAACTATATTTAAAATAAAATAAGATTAAGGTGGTACCACGAAAATTCGTTTTTTGTACCATCTTTTTTACTCAAAGGAGTGTAATATGATCGTATATTTTAATACTTGGATAGTGATTTTTGTCGTAGTTTATTTAATTAATTACCATTTAATATTGAAACCAAAATTAAATCAAAAAAAAGAGACAATGGAAACAAATTATTTGAAAAACAGATTTAAATTAAATAACAATATATTAAATACACAATACACTTTTAAAAGAATTGGAATCATTAATTCATTGATTATTAGTTTCACTTCAACGGTACTTATATTTTTAAAGCTACATTTGAGTTTGTTATTTTTAATAGGATTTGTTCTACTTAATGGGTTGATTTTTTCAATATATGAGTTGTTCGGGAAACATTTAAAAAAGAAAGCGAGTCGTTATCATGGATTATAAAAACATTGAATTAAAATGGCAAAAAGTTTGGGAAGATAACCAATATTTTTTAGCTGAAAACAATAGTGAAAAAGAAAAATACTATGTATTAGTAGAGTTTCCTTATCCATCAGGAAGCGGACTTCATGTTGGCCATGTTAAAGGGTATAGTGCATTAGATGTAATTGCTAGAAAGAAAAGAATGGAAGGTTATAATGTGTTATTTCCAATGGGATGGGACGCTTTTGGATTACCAGCTGAACAATATGCTATTTTAAATAAAATTCATCCTCGTGAAGCGGTAAAAGAAAATGTAAAAGTGTTTAAAGAACAACTTAAGAAAGTTGGACTTTCTTTTGATTGGTCAAGGGAAATTAATACTACTGATCCTGAATACTATAAATGGACTCAATGGCAATTTTTAAAGTTTTATGAACATAACAGGGCGTATAAAGCAAAAAAAGAAATTAACTGGTGTAATAATTGTAAAATCGGTTTAGCTAACGAAGAAGTAGAGGATAACTCGTGCGAAAGATGTGGTAATCAGGTTATCAAAAAAGAAAAAGACCAATGGATTTTAAGAATGAGTGACTACGCCGAACAACTATTAGAAGGTTTAGAAGAAACAGAGTTTATAGATAGAGTAAAAACAGCTCAAATAAATTGGATAGGTAAAAGCGTTGGAGTGGAAATAGATTTTGAAACAACGACCAATGACGTTTTGAAAATATTTACTACTAGACCGGATACTTTATTCGGAGCGACATTTATGGTTGTTTCTCCTGAACATCAATTTATCGAAAAACACAAACAAAACATTTCAAATTATGATGAAGTGTTAAATTATATTAATATCGCTAAAACAAAAACAGAAATAGAAAGAACAGATTTAACAAAAGACAAAACAGGGGTAAAATTAGAAGGCGTAATGGCAATAAATCCTGTAACTAATCAAACAATTGAAATATGGATAAGCGATTATGTTTTAGTTAATTATGGTACTGGGGCTATTATGGCAGTACCGGCTCATGATGAAAGAGATTATGATTTTGCTAAAAAGTACAATATTGAAATAAAATATATAATTAAACCAAAGTCATCCGATATTGATGAAAGCCAAGCTTATACAGAAGAAGGAACATATATTAATTCTGAATTTTTAAATGAGATAAATAATTTAAAAGAAGCTTTTACAAAGATGACTGAGCATTTAAAAAACCTAGGTGTTGGTATCGAAAGAACGAATTATAAATTACAAGATTGGATTTTTTCAAGACAAAGGTTTTGGGGAGAACCTATTCCGATGATAAATTGTTCAGATTGTGGTTGGGTGCCGGTTCCGTATGAAGATTTACCAGTTACACTACCTGAGGTAGCTTATTATGAACCGACTGATGATGGAGAAAGTCCGCTAGCTAATATTGAAAGTTGGGTAAATGTTAAATGTCCAAAATGTAATAAAGATGCTAAAAGAGAAACTGATACTATGCCAAACTGGGCAGGATCATCTTGGTACTGGTTAAGATATATGGACCCCAACAATAGTGAATCATTTGTTGGTAAAGAAGCTTTGAATTATTGGAATATGGTTGATTATTATAATGGTGGTATGGAGCATGCGACAAGGCATTTGTTGTATGCAAGATTCTGGCATCGCTTTTTTCACGATATAGGTTTGATACCTTTTAAAGAGCCCTTTAAAAAACGAGTGGCTCACGGTATGATTTTAGGTGAGAATGGCGAAAAAATGTCAAAAAGTAAAGGCAATGTAGTTGTTCCTGATGAAATGATTAAATTATATGGCGCAGACGCATTAAGAACTTATGAATTATTTATAGGAGATTATGAAAAAGATTCATCGTGGAGTGACAACGGCTTAAAGGGTTGTAAAAGATTCTTAGATAAAGTTTATAGATTAAAAGGCAAAATAAAAGACATAAAAGATAACGAATTTGAAATATTAATCAACAAAACAATTAAAAAAGTAAGTGAGGACTTACTTAACTTAAAGTATAATACCGCAGTATCTAGTTTAATGATTTTAACAAACGCATTAGAAAAAAAGGAAATTGTAAGTAAAAACAATTTTGAGGTATTAATAACACTACTTCATCCTATAGCTCCGCACATAACTGAGGAATTAAACCAATTGATAGGTAATGAGAATCACCTAGCTCAAACAAGTTGGCCAAATTATGACGAATCTAAAATAGTTGAAGAAAGTATAACTATAGGAGTGCAAATAAATGGTAAATTAAGAGGCGAAGTAACAACAACTACAGATATGAACGAAGAAGAAATACTTAATTTAGTATATACTAACGATAAAATAACAAATTATCTTACAAATAAAAAAATAGTTAAAAAAATTATAATACCTCAAAAAATAGTTAACTTGGTGGTTGTGGATGAATAACGGTATTCCAAAACACGTAGGCATAATTTTAGATGGCAATGGAAGGTGGGCAATAAAACGCGGTTACCCTCGAAAATATGGACATAAAGAAGGAGTTAAAACACTTAAAAAAATAGCAACATACAGTCTCGATTTAGGAGTAGAAACTTTGAGTGTATTTGCTTTTTCTAGCGAAAACTTTCAAAGAGATGAAGAAGAAGTAAAGTTTTTAATGGATCTGTTTGTAAAAACTTTTAACAAAGAGAAAAAATTTTTTGATGAAAAAGGGATCAAGATAATATTTTCAGGAAGAAAAGAACCATTAAATGATAAAGTTTATGAAAAAATGTTGGAACTTAGCGAAGGAACTAAGAATAATACGAAAGGCACTTTAAACATTTGTTTAAATTACGGAGGAAAAAACGAAATAATTGATGCATCATTCAAGATGGCTGAGGATATATCTAAAGGAAAATTGAAAAAAGAAGATTTAACGGAGGAAATATTTTCTCAATACTTCTACCATAATTTACCCCCGATTGATTTGCTAATAAGAACAAGCGGAGAGAAACGAATTAGCAACTTTATGTTATATCAAATAGCATATTCAGAAATTTATTTCACTAAAGTGCTATTTCCAGATTTTTCAGAAAAAGAATTTGATAAAGCATTAAGTAGTTATGGAAAGAGAAATAGAAGGTTTGGAAGAATTAAATAAAATCCAAATCTTTTTAGTTGTTAATAAAAACGAATTTTGATATAATTTAATAAGAATAAAGGTAGTTGATAATGGTGAAAAACGAATTAATAGAAACTTATCTAAATTTCAAAAGAGAAATATTATTATCATATGCTTTAACCTTTTATAAATCTTATGATAATGAATCAGAAAAAATATGGAAAACTGAGGAGCATTTCAAAAAGATTTTAACAGGAATTATTAACATTTATGTTAATAAATATTATCTAAGATCTAAAGAAGAGTTAAACACTCTAAATAAAAACAACATTCCTCAATATGAGTTCGATTTATCGTTAGTATTAGCGATGATTAAAGATTATTATGGCAATGAGTATGAGAACATTAAAAAAACTCATGAATTAGGTTTATATAATTTAACAATCATTATTTATATTATTACTAAGATAGATAAAGAAATTACCTTTTATAAAGAAAATAGTGTTACGGTCAAAAATATAGTTAATACAATTCAAGAAATGTTTGATGAAATTTTTAAAAATTTAGACGTTTCAAAAAATCCATTTTTAATAGATGTGTTAGCAAATAAAGTTAAGGATGCGGAAAGAAAAGAATTAAGATATTTCGAACTTATTAAAGGTACAGATTTTTATAATAATTTTTCAAAATATGAACAAGATACCTACTATGTTAGCTTCACTTATGACTTAGCTAAATTAGATAGTTTTCACAAAGAAGATTCAAAAAGAATATATGAAAGATATAAATTTGAAGAAAAGTATTTACCAATAAGTTATGAACAATTGGCTATTACAATTCTAAAATGTTTTGTTAACGATACCGTAGTTCCCAAATTTTTATTGCCTGTAACTACTGATTTTTTAAACAAAAAAGCAAATTTAACAGTTATATCAAACATTTTCAGTAACCCTTATATAAAAGATAAAGTAAGTTTTAGTTTTTACTATAACGATTACAAAAACAACCATAAAAAAGCCAACCTATTAAAAGAAATGGGATTTAATATTGTGCTTTTCTTGGATGAAACAGAATACATTATAGATTATTCATACATAAAATTCGATTATAAATTGTATGTTACTCAAAAGTTTGTAGATAATAACCCACGATTTAACAACTTTGTAAACGCGGGAAATATAAATTATGAAATAATATCTTTTAAAGATAATTATATAACAGAAGATGAGTTAATTAACTCTAATCTTAAAGGGAAGGAAGTATAATGCTAAATATTTATAGTCAATTTTTCATAAAATTTATGGAACCATTTTTTGAAGGGATAGCCACTATATTTAAAAATCTATTTTTAGGGCTATTTCAAATGTTCAATGTAATAAATTACATTGATATTATTAAAGAGTTTAAGGATTATTTAACGGGTGGAGGAATATTTATTGTTATTCTTACAACGCTGTGCTTGTTAGCAATATACGCTATTTTAATTTACTTAGTATATTTGCTTTTTAGAAATATTATTAAATATAATCGCAATAAAGCAAAACAACAAACTATGTTTGATGAAATAGATAGACTTAATATAGATCTAATCAGACTTAAAGAAGAAAACAATCGTTTCTTAGCAATGGCTGATCCAGAGTCTGGTGAGGTTGAATACGATGAAGAAGGAAATGTTATCAACAAATTAAAAGAAGGAGATTCTAGATTCTTTAGATTAACTAAAGTAGATGACTCAATGGCTACATATGAAACTCCTAATTACAATAACGAATTAACTTTAGAACAATTTGTAAAAATATTTAGAGATTTCTCTGCATCTAAACTAAATTTATATTACGAAGAAAAAATTATTAGACTTTTTGTAGCTAGTTTAGCATCAAACAAATTAATCATACTTCAAGGGTTGTCTGGAACCGGTAAAACTTCATTAGCTTATGCTTTTGGACAATTGATTAATAACGAAACCACAGTTGCATCAGTTCAACCATCATGGAGAGATTCAACTGAGTTGTTTGGTTATTTTAACGAATTTACAAAAAGATATAACGAAACAGAAGTGTTAGCAAAATTATATGAAGCTAAATACAAGGATAGTATTTTCCCAATTCTTTTAGACGAGATGAATATCTCGAGAGTAGAGTATTATTTTGCGGAAATGTTATCGCTACTAGAATTACCAAACAAAAAAGATTGGGTTATTGATTTAGTACCGGACACATGGCCAAACGACCCAAAATATGTTGTTGATGGTAGATTTAGTTTGCCAGATAATATGTGGTTTATTGGAACGATCAACAATGACGACTCAACATTCATGGTTACGGATAAAGTTTATGATAGAGCAATGCCTATTAATATAGATTCAAAAACTGAGCCATTCGAAGCTCCGGAAACAGAATCTGTACAACTATCAAGTTCTCACTTAAACAAATTATTTATTGAAGCTCAAGAGAAATATAAAGTATCCGATGAAACGCTTAAAAAAGTTGGTGAGATGGACAGATATGTTATCGATCGCTTTAGATTAACTTTTGGTAATAGAATTGTGAAACACATTAGAGAATTTGTTCCAGCTTACCAAGCTTGTGGTGGGACCGAATTAGAAGCTTTAGATTATGTAATTGCCCATAAAATATTAAGAAAGTTTGAGCAATTAAACTTAGCTTTTATCAAAAATGAAATAGATGGTCTAATTGATTACATAGATCAATTATTTGGTAAAGACACAATGGTAGAGTGTATTACTTATTTAGAAAGATTAAAGAAAACAATATAGTATAGGAGTTTAAATGAACAACGAACACATAGAATTAATAGACGTTTTAAACGATGTTAATGCTAAGAATTTCATGGCTAGAACAAAAGATAATGTAGTTGTAAAAAATAAAATTAGACAACTTGTTCGTGAATTAGTATGGATTGAAAAAATAGAAGAAACAATCCCTTTTATTGATGAGTTAGTTCGTAATCCAAGAAGTTATATTGTTCATGAAGAGTCCTTATTACCAATAGAAAAAACAAAAAAAATTAGTAAAGAAAGTTTAAGGCATCTAGCACAAAACACATCTTTAATTCAAGATGTTGATGAAAAAGGTAATGTTAAACCTTTAAAATTACTTAATATATTTAAAGAAACAACTTATGACTTATACGAAAACAGATTTGTTTATTCTCTTATTTTAAACGTTAAATCTTTTATTAATGATCAACTTGCAAAAATCGAAAGAGAAAGAAAGTCAATGTATATTAGAACTTTAAAATATAATAGCGAAACTAACTTCGACAACGAACACGTAAAAATAAAATTGGAAATCGTAAACCAATATAAAAAAAGTGAAGCAGAATTGTTAAAAGAAGAAGAGATAAACGACAGGATAAGAAAACTCAATGAAATATTTAGTGAGTTCTTAACAACAAAATTTGCCTTAGAGATGTATGGTTCAATCCCCGTTAGAAGTCCACTTCGTAAAACGAACGCTATTTTGAAAGATAACACTTTAAAAGAAGCAGTTAATTTATGGGAATTTATTGAAAGCTATGATAGAAATGAAGCAGTTAAGGTAGTGTTGTTTGAAAAGGAAGATAATGTTTTCAACTTAGATGAAAAATTGAAACCTTTAATGTACGCAAGTTACTACGAGCTTAACAACACAACTCAAAAAGACAAAAGTACAAAAGAGTTCAAATATTCAACTCCTTATATTAGAAATTTAATTGAAAATTATGTTAGTGAATATAACACAAATGAAAAAGAATTTAAAGAAATGATATTTAAAGAGTTTAAAACAGCAAAAGATAAAAAAGATGTTGAATACTCAAAGATTATAAATGTTTACCAAAAGGTTTTAACAAACCACGATAAATTTAAAAATACAGCTCTTAAATTTTTAAAATCAAGGGAGATAGATGGCTAAAATAGATTTAAAAAATCCGTACAAAGAAGAAGAAATATTATTAGAAGACATTATTAAATTAAGTGAACAAGAACAAAAAAACTTAATTGAAGATACATTAAATACGATGTATGAATCCAAAGTAAAAATAACTAATAGTATGATTTTAAAATGCTTAAAATTAACCTTTACTAAAAATGATGATTATGCTTATTTGCCTAACCGATTGACAGTAGAAAAATTTAATAATAAAATTACATTCAAATTCGAAAAAAAGGGTAATTTAAAATTATTGATTATGATGTTTAGCTTTGTTTTAATAATCGGTTTAATTTTCGCTACTTATTCAGGTTTAATATTAATTGAACGTAGTAAAATAAATATAGACTTAGATGGCGATGGTATAGCTGATTTAAATATAGACGTTGACGGGGATTTCGTTGCTGATATTAATATTGACTTAAATAACAATAAAATTCCAGATTTAAATATAAATTATAAAGGGAATTTGAAACCTGTGTTTAATTTAGATACAACAGGAGATGGGAAATCTGACTTTAACTTAGTTACAGATGCTACCACTGAAGCAAAAAGGTTGTCTTGTGTAACAAACTGCGATTTAAATGGTGATGGTTGGCCTAACATAAATATAGATCTAGACGGGGACGGTATTCCTGATTTGGATATTGATACAGACCAAGATGGCATTCCTGATTTAAATATAGATTTGGATGGCGATGGTATTTGTGATATTATGTGCGATACAACGGGGGATGGAACTTGTGATACCAATTGTATTGAAACCGAAGGTCATATTAAATCAAGTGGTCCTTCTGGTACTGTGGGAACTACGGGTGGCTCAGTTGAAACAAAATATTTATCAGTAATATGGGATGATGATGAAGAGTTTTATTTTGAAGGGTTATTTCCGGAAGATCAACCAGGAATAACTTTCAATAAAGAAGCAATCAGAACTTTTAAGGTTATTAACTCATCAAGCTATACAGTTGCGTATAATGTGAGTTGGTCTGTTGATATAAATGATTTTATAAGTGAAAACTTTATATATCAAATAGAATCAACAAACGGAGGTTTAGAAACTGATGGTTTCATTGTAGCTCCAAAAGAAAATTATACTTTTCCAACACTTGTTTTGATACTTCCAAATACCGTTCAAGAATATACTCTAACATTTAAAATAAGAGGAGTTGGCGAAGAACAAAACTATGATCAAGGAAAGACATTTGGAGGACATATCAACATAGGAACATAAAAGGTGTAAAACACCTTTTTTAATTGTTATTTAATATCTTTCTTAAATGTTATATAATATATATATGAAAAAGTTTATTACAGCAATTATAATGATCTTGT
>CAZBGT010000005.1:0-14083 GCA_964491615.1 uncultured Muribaculaceae bacterium | reverse complement strand
CTTTTTATTGTAATTTTTCAGATAATAATTCACTTGTAATATCTGGATTAGCCTTTCCTTTTGTTTCACGCATTACTTGACCAACAAAATAATCAAAAATATTTGTCTTACCAGATTTATAATCCTCTACCTGTTTTTGATTGTTGACTAAAATTTCGTTTATTATTTTTTCTAATTGATCTCTATCAGTAATTTGCATGGTCCCTTTTGTGATAAACTCATCTGGAGATTTATTTTCTTCTAATACTTTAAAAAATATTTCTTTAGCTTGTTTACCAGATATAGTTTTATTATTAATGTTATCAATTATAATTTTAAGATATTGTGGAGTTAAGAATAAATCTTCAATATTAATTTCATATTTATTTAAATAACCCATAATTTGTGTTAATACCCAATTAGATGCTATATCAAAATTAATGCCAATTTTTACACATTCTTCAAAATAATCAGATATTTCTCTTTCTTTAGCTAACGCTGAAGCATCTTTAACTGAAAATTTATATTCATTAATATATCTTTTCTTTCTTTCAATAGGTAAAACAGGGATCTCTTCTCTAACGCTTTGGATGAATTCTGAATCTAATTTATAAGGTGGAATGTTTGTGTCTATATAATATTTATAATCTACACCTTCAACTTTTTCTCTCATTCTAATCGTTGTTTTAGTCTCGTCATCAAACCTTCTGGTTTCTTGAACTAATTCGTCTTTTTTTCCGTTTTCTAAACATTCAATTTGTCTTTTTTCTTCATATTTTATTGCATCATATACAGATGAAAATGAATTAACGTTTTTTATTTCTACTTTAGGTGTTAACTGGACTTGATTTTCATCTTGCAAGCTAATGTTAACATCACATCTAATGTGCCCCATTTTAGTATCAGCGATTGATACATCTAAATATAAAAGCATATTTCTAAGATTTTCTAAAAAAGCTACAGCAGCTTCAGCTGAATGAATGCATGGAGTAGTTACAATTTCTACTAATGGTGATGCACTACGGTTATAATCAATTAAACTATAGTATGGTAAATGTTCTAAAGATGCCGTATCTTCTTCAAGATGGATGTCATGTATAAATACATTACTAAATTCTCCATCTACTTCGATTTCAACAACGCCATTAATACCAATAGGTTTAGTATTTTGTGTTATTTGATAACCCTTTGGTAAATCAGGATAATAATAATTTTTTCTATCAAATATAACCTCATCAGGCACAGTACAATTAAGGGCCAAAGACATCTTTAAAGCCTTTTTTAAAGCTTCTTTGTTTAAATACGGTAAAACACCTGGAAAACATAAATCGTATTCAGAAATGTATTTATTAGGCATTTCATCGTATTCGTTATTAGTTGAAGAAAACACTTTACTCTTTGTATTTAAAGCCGCGTGGACCTCTAGTCCAACAATAGTTTTATATTTCATTCTTATCACCTAACAACTTTGCTAAATTAAATATTGAGTAATCAGTCTTTAAATCCCCTAAGATAGAAAACTTATCTTCATAACTTAAATAAGGAAAACCTCCTAAGTTAGCAATTTTATAAACTTCTTTGTATTTATTTAAATCATCGTAACTCGGCAGCAAAATTAGATTGGTTTTCAATATTTCTTTAAAATTATTTACAACTTGTCTTCTATTTTTTAAAGCTTTTATATAATATTTATCATAATTTTCTTGATCCAAAATAACACTTCCTAAAACAATACTTGTTTTAACCTCATCATTAAAATTTTCGCTTCTATAATTGGTCATAATATCTTTAAAATTATTCCCCTCTCCCCTTGGAGAAATTAATAAACTAGTATATGAACCAAAACTACTTAACGACTCTACACTTGAAATAGTTTGATGAATTACATCAACTTTTGAAAGAACACTTTCATTTAATGATATTTCTTTAATTTGAAAATTTTCTTCTAATAATTTTAAAATACTTTTAAAATTGTTAGAGTCTTCAACTATTTCTTTTATTACAACTATTTCTAAGTTTTCAATTAAATCTAGTTTATCAGTATGAATAGTCATATCGTAATTGTCATACCCTTTTAACATATCTGTCGTTTCTTTTAATTGAGTTATGTTGTTAGCAACTATATTAACTGTATCAAAACTTGATGCTACTTGAAACAACCCATATCTAGATATCAATCCATATGTTGGTTTATATGCAAAAACACGATATTTTGAAGCTAATCTTGCAGTGTTTCCAAATGTATCAGAACTGATGCCTATAATATTATTGTTTTGAACTACACTTCCTACTTCATCAAAAAAATCTTGAGTAGGTATCCCAAAAGGGTTTGTTTTACATTTTCCTAAAAGATGATATCCATTTTCATAAAGTCTTTTTATAACTGTAGCATCATATGTTGGTTTATAATTTTTCAAAGCTAACGATGAAGCGCTTGATATAATATCTTTAGTAGAGTAATTATCACTCACAACAAACATTTTTTCAGTTAAATTATCATTTAAATAGTTAAAATTATCTTTATTAAAATTCATTAGTCCATCACCTTTGGAATTTCTATTTCTCTACCTTGAATATGTTCTGTGTTTTGAAAAAGTATTTCATATTCATTATTTTCTTTAACTTCATCTTCTCTTAATTCAAAATTATAATTTTCAAATGTAAAATGCATCGGATCTAAATCTAAATCCTCTAACACTTTTATTTTTTCTTCAAAATTAGAAAGGTGTTTTAAAATTACTTGGTCATCCAATTCAATATTTAAAAATTCTTTATGTTTTTTTATCATTTTTCTCCTATATATTTTGTAGCAAATAATCTACAATTTCTTCTTCATTAATTGTGGTTTCTTCTTTTGTGATATTATCTTTAATATTAATAATTCCTTTTAACAAATCATCATCTTTTAGGATAACTAATTGTCTTGCATTTAAATCATCAGCATATTTAAATTGTTTTATCAAATTATCACTATTAATATTTAACTCGGTTATTATACCATTTAATCTCAGCGCTTGAGCTATTTTTAAGGCGTAGAATTTTTCTTCAGTTGAAACAGCAAGAATATAAACATCTACAGTCTCTTTTAGTCTTTCAAAATTTATATTTTTCTTTACTTCATCCATTACTCTTTCAAGTCCAAAAGCAAATCCTACCCCAGGTATATTAGGTCCATTAAGTCCTGAAACTAAATTGTTATAACGACCCCCACCACCTAAAACTACTCCGCCATCACTTAAATACTCAAAAACTATTTCGTCATAATAATCAAGGCCTCGAACTATTTTTTCATTAACTTTATAATTAACCTCTAACACATTTAAAAGATTTTTAATCTGATTAAATCTTTCTAATGACTCATTTGATAAATATTCTAATGTTGTAGGAATGTTTTTTAGAATTTCACCATCACTATCAACTTTACAATCCACAATTCTAAGTGGATTAGAATCATATCTCTTTTGACAATCTTCACATAGTTTATTTAAATTGGGTTTTAAGTATTCTTTTAAAGCTTTCTTATAGTTATTTAAACTTTCTTTATCGCCTAATGAATTTATATTTACTACAACATCTTCTAACCCGAATTCCTTTAATAGGTTAAATCCAATACTAATAACTTCTGCATCTACAACATTACTATTAGAATTAAAAAATTCTATGCCAAATTGTGTGAATTCACGATTCCTTCCAGCTTGAGGTCTTTCATAGCGATACATCGTATCTATATAATAATATTTTAAAACATCATTTCGATTACCATAAAACTTATTCTCGATTAAACTTCTAACTATTCCTGCAGTTCCTTCAGGTCTTAGGGTTAAACTTCTATTGCCTTTATCTAAGAAAGTGTACATTTCTTTATTTACTATGTCTGTAGTTTCCCCCACTCCTCGGTTAAACAACTCTGTTGATTCGAAAACTGGAGTTCTAATATAATTAATATTATATACTCTCATATAATCTTTTATTACATCAATAATTGACTGATACAATTTTGCATCAATCCCAAATATATCATAAGTACCTTTAGGTTTTGTTATCATTTTTACCAACTTTCCTATCTATTATTTTAAAGCATTCAAAGTCTGTAGTCAAATTAATAGTAAATAAAAAAGAGACTGCAATGAAGCTGATTAACTTAAATTAATAAACTAATCAATTTGCAATCTCTATTTATTATTATACATGATTATTATGTTATGTCAAGCATTATTTACCAAGAAGATCCTCCGCCACCTCCGGAGCCTCCACCGCTAAATCCGCCGCCACTAAAACCGCCACCTACACTAGAAGAACTTTGCGAAGGAACGGAAGAAAGTGTTTTTAGACTTTCCGCATAAACATTGTTTATCACCGATGAAAATATTACATAATCAAATACTCTATTTGATTCATACCACTCTGGCGGGCTAATTGCTATCGATTCAAATTGTTTAATCCATGTTTTGGATAAACCAAAAATATATGTAAAAGGTAAAATGTTGTAAAAATAAGTTGGGTTTTCATTAACTAAAACTTCTAACCTATCTTTTTTTGCATGCTTTAAAAAGTTTCTAAAACCTTTAATTTCACCTAATAACAAATTATTTTCTTCAGTTCTTTTTCTCACGATTTTATGTAAAATAACTAATAATACTACTATAATACTATTTATAACAAATAAATATACATACATTTTATATACCGTTACTAAATGAAAAAACACATGATATCCATATTTTAATATAGGAATAAAAATACTTATAGTTATAATGGTAATTATGAATAAGACAACTTTTTTTCTAGCATTTTGGGATTCTGTAGTATACAAATCATTTTTTCTTTTATGAGAATTAAACTCACTACCAATTGCTTGAATTGTAAGGTAAAATTTATTTTTTAGTTCTTTTAATGTTACTTCTTCCTTTTTAGCAAAAAAACTATTTAAAAACATTTCCTCTTCTAATTTATTACCATCATAATCTTTACCTTTAATAAACTTATATTGTTTTTTCTTTTCCTCTTTTATTTTTAGGTAACCCTTATCAGCTAAATAAATTAATAAAGACACTATATCTGAACTCTTAACATGTTCTTTTAAATTAAAGGCAACTTCAAGGCTATTTAAATTTTGTGGAGGATAAAATTGAACGGGTTCTACCACCAAATCGTCTTTACCATATTTAAACCATAAGTAAACAGTATACAAAAGCAAGGTGAATGAAATTAATATAATAACAAATTCAATGTAGTAACTATTAGTTTTTGCTTCAGAAAAATACCCTTCTTCTAATTCAACTCTTATGGTTAGTCCTTCATAAGCTTTAAGATCAGTTACTGAACCTTCAATTTTATTTTCTTTTATCTGGAAATTTAAATCATGGTATCCAACTGAACCATATGCTCCAACGGAAAAACCTACTTTGCTTTCATCGAACTCTTTAGGCATATTTATTATAAAATTAACTTGATTAATATAAGTATCCCATTTAGTTCCGATTATGTTAAAGTATAACTCATCAAATTCAGGTATATAATCATTACCTAAACTATATTTATAATTTATAATATATTCTTGTAAACCACTTACAAATATATTTTCATCACCTATTTTGTAATTATAGTTCATATTATTCTTACTGAGTTTATATTCTTTATTAACTTTAAAGTTTGTAATTTTAGCAATATTTTTAGTAACAGTTCCGTCGGTTCTTTTAACCTCATTAATAAATGGAATATTTCTTATAATCCCTCTTTTATTTTCACTAAAATAAACACTGATAACTTCTTTAACATCAAATGAATTATCAGTATTTACATCAATATAAACATCATAGCTCTCGATGTGATAACTATTGTTAGCTAAAACAACATTGCATGGAAAAAAGAAAAAGAGAAACAGTAAGAATTTAAACTTCATTAAATTTCTACCTTAACGTTTTCTCTTTTCGCTTCATCTATTTCAAACATCGGTTTAGTTACATATTTAAACATCGATGCAACAATATTACTTGGAATCATCTCTACTTTATTGTTATATAATCTAACTGTAGCATTATAATAAGTCCTTGCATTAGCAATATCTTCTTCGACTTTACTTAATTCTTTTTGTAACTCAATAAAGTTTTGATTAGCTTTTAAATCAGGATAATTTTCTACTGCTACAAACAATCTACCTATTGCTTGCGACAACTCTTGATTTTTCGAGACTTTCTCATCAGTGCTAAGATCTTTGTAATTTGCCGAGCGTAATTTAGTAATTTCTTCAAGAAGATTTTTTTCGTGTTTAGCATATCCTTTTACTGTGTTTACTAAATTTGGAATTAAATCCCATCTTTTACCTAAATAAACATCCATTGTTGAAAATCCTTCGTTCACTTTATTCAAGAGCTGAACAAAAGCATTTTTAGTAACAATAATATAAAGAGCAATTATTATTACTATACCTAAAATTATATACCATGTCATAATATATTCCTCCTATTCATATAATAACATAATTAAATAACTATTAAAACTAGTTTTCTAACATGATTGTTACAGGACCGTCGTTTGAAATATTAACTACCATATCTGACCCAAATTGACCATCATAAACTTTTATTTTTTCTCCCAAAAGTTCGATGAATTTTTCATACATTTTTTTAGCATCATTATAATTTAATGAATTTGCGTAAGAAGGTCTGTTCCCTTTCTTAGTATCAGCATACAATGTAAATTGACTAATAGATAATATGGAGCCATTTACTTCTAACACAGATTTATTCATTATACCAAATTCATCATCAAAAATTCTTAAATTAAGAATTTTTTTTACCATTAAATCAATATTCTTTAATGAATCGTCTTTTTTGAAACCAACTAAAATCACAAGTCCAAAATCGATTTTGTTTATAACGTTATTGTTAACGGACACACTACTATTTTTACTTCGTTGAACAACTACTTTCATCTATTTTTTTAATACCTCTTTTACATATTTAAGTGTTTTTACATGATTTAAAAACTCATTGTATTGATCATTATCTTTAATTTTCACTGTTACACTATAAGTTTTTTCGTTGATAATTTCAAATGCTTGAACTTTTATATTTTTTTTTGTTGCGAGTTCTATTATATTAGGCAATATCTCAATATCACTTGAAACAGTTAAATGAAATGTAGCTAAGTAATCAAAAGTATTATCATAATTCCATGTTACATCAATAAGCCTTTCAGAATTTTGATCGATATTACTACATTCTTTTTTATGCACGGTTATTCCTTGAGTTTTTGTTATAAAACCAATTATTTCATTTCCCTTAATAGGGTTACAACATTTAGCTAAACTAATTAATATATTTTTTTCTCCGGCTACAAATATATCTCCTTTGTAGTTTGTTTTTTCTAACTGTTTTCTTCTTTCTTTATTGAAAAATATATCACTTACAACATCTTCATCATCGGTAATGGTAATTAAATTTATTATATATCCCGCAGTATATCTTAAAGATCCAATTGAAAGATATATTTCGCTTTCTTCTTTAAATTTCAATTTGTTTATTACTAATTCTTTGTTTTCATCACTTAATACTTCAGAGATTGATAATTTTCTTTTTCTAATCTCTTTTTCAATAATTTCTTTTCCTTTTGAAATATACTCGTCTCTTAATTTTTTACTAAAATGAGATTTTATTTTATTCTTAGCTTGAGTAGTTTTTACTATATTTAACCAATCCTTATTTGGTTTTGCAGTAGGTGAGGTTTTAATATTTATAATATCTCCGTCTTCTAATTCATGAGTAAACGGAACTATAACATCATTTACAATCGCTCCTACTGTTGTATCTCCAACATTAGAATGAATTCTATATGCAAAATCAATTGGGCTACTACCTTTTGGTAACTCAACCACGTCCCCTTTTGGAGTATATACGTATATTAAGTCGTCTATAAAATTTGATTCAAACGATTTAGTTAAGTCAATGTCTCCTTCATTAGATTCAACTATATTTCTAAACAGTTCTAATTTTTGTTCCATAACTCTTTGAACTTTTTTAGTGTTTTTTTCTTTATAACTCCAGTGAGCCGCAATACCTTTTTCAGCGACCAAGTCCATTTCATAAGTTCTGATTTGAATCTCATATAATTTAGAACTTTCTCCAAAAACTGTGGTATGAAGAGATTGATACATGTTTCCTTTAGGGTTAGCAATAAAATCTTTAAATCGTTTTGGTACACTACGATATTTTGAGTGAACTAAACCTAAAACTGTGTAACAATCACTTTCTTTTTCAACAAAAATTCTTAATGCTAAAATATCGTAAATATCATCCCACTTTCTACCTGTAGAAAGTTTTTTGTATATACTATATATACTTTTTACTCTACCTTTAATTTCAAAATTAATATTTGATTCTTTTAATAAAAGGCTGATATTTTGTTTCATTGAAAGAAGTTCATCTTGTAACTCATCTACTGTTGCATTTAATTTTTCTACTATGTCGTTATATACATCTGGTTTTAAATATTTTAAACTTAAGTTTTCAAGTTCTGATTTGATTGAATTAATTCCTAATCTATGTGCAATAGGAACTAAAATGTCTAATGTTTCTTTAGCTTTAATTTTGGTTTTTTTCTCATCTAAAATGGAAGCTGTTCTCATGTTATGAAGTCTGTCAGCTAGTTTAACATATAAAACTTTAACATCTTCCGCCATTCCTACTAATATTTTTCTTAAATAAAGTGCTCCTGATTCTCCGGCATCATTTAGTTCCAATTTATTAATCTTTGAAATAGAATCAACAATATTTGCCATTTCCTCTCCAAAAATATTTTTTATCTCACTGTATACATTGTCACTATTTCCATTATTAATAGTTTCGTGTAATAATGCCGCTATAATTGTGTCACTTTCTACATTTAACTCTGCTAAAATTATAGCAACCTCAATAGGATGAGTAATAAAATCCTCACCGGTTAATCTTTTTTTTCCTTTGTGTTTTTCAAGTGCGAATAAATATGCCTTATTTATTGATTCAATGTTGCTTTTGTCTTTTATCTTATTAAATAAGTCATCTATTTTAACCATGTTGTCACCTATTTTCTTTTCTTTTTATAAAATCTTCAATTTCCAATGTTAATATATCATTAACCATTTCACCTAAAGAAAGATCAATTGATTTATTCCAAATATTGTCCTTTAAATAATTCCATATTTCAAGTTGGTCTGATGTTATTTTATGTAAAAGAAATTCATTGTTCTTAACAGTTAAAGCTGGATACAACCGATTATATAATTCGGTTATAGAACTAAATTTAATTTCTTCCATATTTACCACTACCTTAATTATACTTTATTTACTTCATTTTTTCTACTTCGTTTTTTAATTCAAATAAATAATTCATTGCGTCAATTGGAGTAATCTCTAATACATCTAAATCTCTTAATTTTTGTAAAAGTTTACTATCTTCTTGTTCAAGTTCCATTGATAATTGAAGTTTATCTTTTTTTATGATCTTTTTATTGTCTTTTTCGTATGTTCTTAATATCTCGTAAGCTCTTTTTATAATGTTATCCGGCATCTTAGCAAGACTAGCCACATGAATACCATAACTCTTATCTACCGAGCCTGGTTTTATTTTATGTAAGAATATTAACTCATTATCCTTTTCAATCGCACTAACATGAATATTTTTAA
This sequence comes from uncultured Muribaculaceae bacterium, assembly GCA_964491615.1. GTDB lineage: Bacteria > Bacillota_I > Bacilli_A > RF39 > UBA660 > CAKOSP01. The sequence continues at coordinate 4,442 of CAZBGT010000005.1, read as the reverse complement.
TGTTATAATCTTCTTTTTCTAAAGAAGTTAGCTCATGATAATGAGTTGAAAATAAAGTAAAACATTTAATTTCTCTACTAACGTGCTCTAAAATAGCCTTTGCAATACTAAGCCCATCATAAGTAGCTGTGCCTCTACCTAATTCATCAAATAAAATCAAACTTTTTTCAGTAGCGTTGACAATAGCGTTTCTTGCTTCCTTCATCTCAACCATGAAGGTAGATTCCCCACTTACTAAATCATCACTAGCACCAATTCTAGTAAATATTTTATCAACTAAGGAAATATCAGCAGATTTTGCTGGCACAAAAGAGCCGATCTGAGCCATTATTATGATTATAGCTACTTGGCGCATGTATGTAGATTTACCACTCATATTAGGGCCTGTTAATAAAAGTGTTGATGAATTGGAATCCATAAAGCAATCATTTGGAATAAAACCGTCTTTATTAACAATTTCTACAACAGGATGCCTTCCTTCAATAATATTAATATGGCTATTATTGTTTAATTTTGGTCTAACTAAATTATATAAAGATGCACACTCCGATAAACTAGAAAGTACATCCAACTCACTTAAAATATTCCCTGTCTCATTTAACTTTAAAACTTCGTTTTTTACTCTGTTTTTTATTTCTTTAAATAGTTCATATTCTAGTTTGTTTATTTTTTCCTCTGCATTTAAAATTTTATCTTCTTCTTCTTTTAATGTTGGAGAAATATATCTTTCTGCATTAGTTAAAGTTTGTCTTCTTTCAAAACCAAATTCTTCTTTAATATCTTTTACTGAACCCTTTGAGATTTCTATATAGTAACCAAAAACTTTATTGAAACCAATTTTTAAATTTTTAATTCCAGTCTCTTCTTTAATTTTTCTTTCAAAATTAGCAATTATTTTCTTACTGTTATATCTAATAGTTTTTAACTCATCTAGTTCTTTGTTAAAACCCGTCTTAATTAGTCCACCTTCTTTTAAAGTAAGTGGTGCATCTTCACTAATAGATTCATTAATTAATTTTGTGGTTTCACTATGAGTATTTAATTTGTAAGAAAATTGCAATTCTTCAACATACTTTTTTATAGATGGTAGCACTTCTAAACTAGAAAGTAATTGAATCATATCTCTTGCATTTATTGTTCCGTTTATTAATTTACCAGTTAACCTTTCAATGTCATAAACTTTATTTAATGCTTCTCTTAGTTTACTTTTTAGTATAAACTCGGTGTTTAATTTTTCAATTTTGTCTAATCTTTCATTAATGTGTTCTATTTCTAATAAGGGATACATTATCCAGTTTTTTAAAAGTCTTGACCCCATCGCCGTTTTACATTTGTCCAATAACCAAATTAAACTATGGGTTCTTTCCTTTAGCCTAATCGTTTCTAGCAACTCTAAATTTTTGATAGAATGGTAATCTAATTCTAAATATTGTTTTTTATTTATAATTTTTGGTTTAGCGATATTATCAAACGTTTTTAATAATTTAACTTCCAAATAATATAATAAATGTTTAATTCCGGTTTGAACGCGATAATCATATTCTTCTAAATTAAAATTTAAGTTATATTTTTCTAAGTATTCAGAATTATAGTTTATTTCAATACCGTATTGATTTTTAAGAGTCTGAATCAAATTTAAATTAACATTTTCAATCAAAATTATTTCTTTAATGCCTAAATTAACTATTTGATCAATTAATAAACCATCATCTTTTTCTAGTTTCATTGAGTATAAACTACCTATGGATATATCAGCATACGTAATCAAATACATATCTTTAAAATCTAGAACAGAAGCTAAATAATTTTCACTTAATTCATCTAAAAGTTCTAAGTCTGTTATAGTTCCTCTAGTAACTACACTTACTACTCCTCTTTTTACAATACCTTTAGTATCTTTAGGATCTTCTAACTGCTCACAAATTGCTACTTTATAACCCTTGTTAACCAATTTTTCAATGTATTGTTTCGATGAATGATGTGGCACTCCACACATTGGTATTCTTTCTTTTAAACCTGCAACCTTGCCGGTTAAAGTTAATTCTAATTCTCTTGATGCTGTAATTGCGTCTTCAAAGAATAACTCATAAAAATCGCCCAATCTAAAAAATAAAAGTTCATTTTCATAATCTTTTTTAATTAAAGCATACTGTTTCATTACAGGGCTTAAATCATCAATTGATACATCATTTAATTTCATAGCGCATGTTTATTATACCATTATTTATAATTTATTTAAATATTCTAATGCTTCATCAAAAGTATTAACACCTATTAATTCAAATTCAAGTTTATATTTCTCCATGATCGAATTTGCTTCTAAAATTTGTGATTCAGGAACAAGAAAAACATCACTTTTTTTAGAGCCTAACATCTTATATTTCAAGCCACCTATTTTACCAACATTTCCGGCCTCATCTATTGTACCGGTTCCCGATATAATTTTACCTTTTGTTAAATCTTCATCTATTAATGAATTATAAATAGCTAGTGTAAGCATTAAACCTGCACTAGGCCCTAGTTCACTTTTTTTAAAGTTGATCTCGATCTTTGGATCGGTATCAATTTCTAAAATTTTTATAAAAGACACTCCAATTAAATAAAGGTCTTTTTCATATTCAGTTAATTTTGATGTAGTCATGAATTCTTGATTCTGTCTTTTAACTAATATTTTTATATCTTCATCAACTGGTAAGGTTTTTATATATTTGTTAATATCTACAAAGTTATAAAATTCAATGCCGTTAATATTTATTAATTCATCTGATATTTTTAAATCAGTAACTGCTAATTTGTCAACATAAGAAACCAATATTTTTTCTTCTTGAACCGCAATATCTTTCCCTGCTTTTGTATAAGCTACATAAGTTGCGGTTTTCTTAGATAAATCAGTTTGGAGTAAATCATATTCTTTTTTTTCTGCCCTGTCCATACCATCTGGAATCAATTCGTTATCACTTACCAAATCCCAAGATGAAATTACCTTTGATAGCGTTATAAAAAAAGGGGTTCCTTTAATAACGCCTACATAACTCATGTTAAAAGACCCTTCTATATTTTCATTATTAAGACTAATTCTATCATTTAAATTAACAGTTCCTCCATCTTTGTATATATAAAAAGGAAGTTTTAAATGTAAAAATAAAGTTAGTAAAAGTAAAAAAAGTAAAACTTTATAATATTTGTTTAATGTCTTTAATATTTTCATTATAACCTTTCTCTTTAAAAATTTAAGAGTAAGTAACTAATTACTTACTCTTTAGTTTGCTTTGTTTTTTAATAAAAATAAGTTGTGTTTCCAGCAGTGTCAGTGCAATAGTATGTTGTCCAACCATCCCAACAGTAGTTATAATCCCAATAAGCATCATCACAAACTGTCATAAAAATATAAGGTGGAACATAAATGTCTTCATAATAACCCGGTGTACATGAAGTTTCATAATATTCACCAATAAGGCAACGTAAATCTGCACAATCACCCCAATCATCCCAAGCTTCGCAATAGTAATAACTACATGGTATCCATACTGAAGTGCAAGATTCAGGTACCCATTCTTGATAATAATAATCCCCGCTCCATAAATCAGTACACTTTTCCGGAACATAATACCAATCGCAATCTCCAGAAGTATAATAACTACTATAATTGTTCCAAGGATAACCTTTTGAGCTTGTTTGACTATTATCGTATGGACATATTAATCCTGCGTATGCAGTTTTAACAGTCCCTGTTTTTATATTTGATTCGTATCCGGCGCTATCTACAACTAATGCTCTTAATTGATATGTTGTAGAATCTGATAAACCAGTGTAAGTATAATAGTTATTTAAACTAGATTGATAAGTAGAACCACCATCTTTAGAAAATTTATAAGTAGCTATGTTGTTTGTCCCCTTAGTGGCACTTACAGTCATTTTGAAACTAGATGTAGTTATACTGCTTGTAGAGATAGAATTAACTTGTGGTGGCGCAACGACCAATTGTTGTTTTGTCATTACATTTGAATTATGATTTTCAGCATCTTTTGCAAATGCTGTAACTTGATAATTTGTTCCAGGAGTTAAATTAGAAAAAGTGTAATTATTATTATTTGAAGTCAAGAAAGTGTTTCCATCATCTATTGAAAAATAATATGTTTGAATAGGATAGGCTCCAGGAGCCACATCTACAAATACCGTAAAACTATTCGTGGTTACATTACTAAATGTTAATTCATTTATTACTGGAATATCAAATTCTAACTTCTCATCAGAAACTATATAAGGGTCATACCATGTTCCAGTCCCAATAATGTATAAGTCGGGGGCCAGCGATAAAGTAGGTCGCACACCCCTTAATGGATTCATTTTATCTAAGGCTAAATAACCTTTAGAAGTAACATGTAATCCACCTATAAAAGTTGAGTGGTATGCTCCTGGTGTTAATAACCAGTAATCTTGAT
>CAZBGT010000004.1:0-15340 GCA_964491615.1 uncultured Muribaculaceae bacterium | reverse complement strand
AAATCGATGAGAAAAGACAAAGTTTATATTAATGTTTTTTAAAGAGAGTTAATGGTTGGTGAAAATTAACAAATATAATATAAATTACTACTTTTTAAGAGGGCTAATAAGCCACGGGTAAAACCGTTATATTAATTAAGTAAAGAAAGGATGGTACCGCATATTTGCTCCTGCAAGATGTGGTTTTTATTTGAAATTATGAAAAAAGAAGAAGCAAGAAAAGAATTGTTTGATATGCATTTTAGAAAAAAAGTGTTAGAAATGCACTACGAAAATTCTAATGATGAAGAAGTGTTAACAGAAAAACGTATAATAGAAGAAAGAATAAAAAATACTAGAGAAATTATAAAAAAACTAAATACTGAACAATTTTATGAAGAAAAAGGTTATAATGATCGTAGTAGGTAATAAGAGGTGATAAAATGGTCAATATAAAAGAAGATGAATATTTAAGCAAACTAAATCATAGCTGTGCTCATTTAATGGCCCATGCTATAAAAAAGATATATCCTGATGCAAAATTCTGGGTTGGACCAGTAATAGAGGATGGTTTTTATTATGACATGGATTTAAATGGCATAACTGTAACGGAAGAAGATTTATTGAAAATTGAAAAAGAAATGAAAAAGATTTCAAAATCAGATAAAAGAATTTACAAGAAAGTGATCACAAAAAAAGAAGCACTAGATTTATTTAAAGAAGATGAATATAAATTAGATTTAATTGAAGGCTTAGATTCCGAAGAAGAAATTAGTTTTTATGCTCATGACGATTTTATTGATTTATGTAGAGGACCACATGTAGAAACAACTAAAGAAATCAAACATTTTAAATTAACTAAATTTAGTGGAGCATATTATAAAGGCGACTCTAAAAATAAAATGCTTCAAAGAATATATGGAATTTGTTTTAAAGAAGAATCGGACTTAGAAAAGTATTTGTATATGCTAGAAGAAGCTAAAAAAAGAGATCATAAAAAATTAGGAAAAGAATTAGAATTATTTATGATGAGTGAATATGGACCTGGTTTTCCTTTCTTTTTAAAAAATGGAACAATTATTAAAAACGAATTGGAAAATTATTGGTATCTTGAGCATCAAAAAGAAGGTTATGACTTCATTAAAACTCCAATAATGTTAAATAAAGATTTATGGATAAAATCAGGACATTGGGAAAATTATCAAGAGAATATGTATTTAAGTGAAATTGATGATAAAACATTTGCAATAAAACCAATGAATTGTCCTGGAGGAATTTTAGTATATAAAAACAATTTATATTCTTATAAAGATTTTCCATTAAGAATTGGTGAATTAGGATTAGTTCACCGTCATGAAGCAAGTGGTGCATTAAATGGACTTTTTAGAGTAAGAAGTTTTACCCAAGATGATGCACACATTTTTATGACTGAAGAACAAATTGAAGATGAAGTTATAAAGTTAATTAATTTTATAAAAAGAATTTATAAAACATTTAATTTAAGTTATGAAATAAAGTTATCAACCAGACCTGAAGATAAATTTATAGGGGATATAAAAACTTGGGACAAAGCCGAAGAGGCTTTAAAACAAGCTTGTAAAAGTTCTAATCACTCATTTAAAATAAATGAAGGTGACGGAGCATTTTACGGACCTAAATTAGATTTTTATGTTAAAGATTCATTAAATAGGGTTTGGCAATGTGGAACGGTACAGTTAGATTTTAATTTACCGGAAAGATTTGATTTAACATATATAGAAAAAGACGGAAGCAGAAAAAGGCCTGTAATGATTCACCGTGTTATATATGGATCATTAGAAAGATTTATGGGGATTTTAATAGAACATTACGCTGGAGCGTTTCCATTTTGGTTAGCGCCAGTTCAATTAAATATTATTCCTGTAAATATAAAATATCATCTAGATTATGGTGAAAAAATATATGAACTATTAAAACAAAATAATTATAGAGTTAGTTTAAATGATAGCGAAGAAAAACTTTCTTATAAAATAAGAGAAAGTCAAACTAAAAAAATTCCAATTACAATTATAATTGGCGATGAAGAAAAAAACTCGAATAAAATTAGTTATAGATTATATAATGACGAAAAAACTATAAGTGTTGATATAAAAGATTTTGTTGACCTTATTAATTCAAAAAGATTGACAAAAGACGCTTAATTCGGTAGACTTATAATTGTGTAAAAGAAGAAGTGATTTTAATCCACCTGATTGTGAATAACGATGGGTCTTAAGAATATTGTTTTTTAAGGTGGATAGTTCTGCCTTTTTTTATGCATATGGAGGTGTTTTAATATAGCTATTTCAAGAAATAGTAATCAAAAAAACGATTTACAAATTAACGAATTTATTAGAGCGAGTGAACTAATGGTGATTGGGCCTAATGGAGAAAAGATGGGTCTTAAGAAATTAGAAGATGCTCTTACTTTGGCTGATTATGCTGGTTTAGACTTGGTTTTAATGAGTGCGAATTCTACTCCACCAGTGGGTAAAATTATGGACTATAACAAGTTTAAATATGAAAAACAAAAAAAGATTAAGGAATCACAAAAAAAGCAAAGAGAAAGTAATAAAGAATTAAAAGAATATCGTTTATCTGTAAAAATAGATGTTAATGATTTTAATACTAAGAAAAATCAAGCATCTAAATATTTGGTTAAGGGACACAAAATAAAAGCATTCATTAGATTAAAGGGAAGAGAAATGGCTCGTCCTGAATTAGCAAAGGATGTTTTAGTGCGTTATGCAGAGGCATTAAGTGATGTTTCTGAAATAGAAACAAGCCCTAAATTTGAAGGAAGAATGGTTACGATGATTTTAACACCATTAAAACCACAGGAAAGGAAAAATTAATATGGCAAAAATAAAACAAAAAACTCATAAGGGAAGTAGTAAAGTATTTAGAAAGAAAAAAAATGGTTCTATTGTATTTAAAAAATCAGGTGGAAACCATAAAACTGGAAAAGATTCTTCTAAAGCGGTAAGACAAAGAAGAAACCAAAAAACAGCATTTAAAGGAGACGCAGACAGAATTAAGTCTGTGATTTAGGAGTTAAAAGATGACAAGAGTTAAAAGAGGCACAGTTGCCAAAACAAGAAGAAGAAAAGTATTAAAAGAAGCAAAAGGTTATTTTGGAAGTAAACACCGTTTATTCAAAACAGCTCAAGAACAAGTTTATAAAAGTGGAGTATATGCATATAGAGATCGTAGACAAAAGAAAAGAGATTTCAGAAAACTTTGGATCACTAGAATTAATGCAGCATGTAGAGAAAACGATATAAATTACTCAAGTTTTATTAACGGTTTAAATAAAGCAAATATTGAAATAAATCGTAAGATGTTATCAGAAATCGCAATAGATAGCCCAAAACATTTTACAGAATTAGTAACTATTGCTAAAAAAGCATTGAATGGTGAAAAAATAGAAATTAAAAAAGCTGTAGTTCCAAAAACGGAAAAAGTGGTAGAGGAACCAAAAGTAGTTGTAGAACCAAAAGTAGTTGTTGAAAAGAAAGCTACAGTTGATAATTTAGAAGATAAAACTTTAACTGAGTTAAAACAACTTGCTAAAGATAATGGTTTAAAAGGTTATTCAGCGTTAAAAAAAGCAGAATTAATTGAATTAATTAAGAAAAACAAATAATAAAAATTTGTTTTTTTGTTTGGTGGTTTCTTGCTATATTGATATAATTTGTTATAATTATTTATAGAAACTAGGAGTTAATTATGCGTAAAATAATAGCAAGTCTTGATATAGGTTCTAACAGTATAAAATTAGTAGTTGGCGAGATATTAAAAAATAGATTAAATGTAATATCTTCATCAACTGTTTTATCAAGAGGTATTAATCAAGGATTTGTTGTTAATGCAGAAAGTGCAAAAGAAGCATTAAAAGAATTATTTCGTAAAAACGAAGAAAAATTAGGCTTAAAAATAAAAAAAGTAATTGTAACAGTACCAAGCGCAGGTTTAGAATGTTATTTTGTTAAGGGGACATCGGCAGTTAAAAACGAAGAAAACAAAGTAACATCTCAAGATATGATTGCAGCTTTGAACGAAGCTTCTCAAGATATAAGCGACACTAGTATAGAATTAATAGCGCTTATGCCAACTAGATTTTTAATTGATGATTTAGAAACTGCTAGTAATCCAGTTGGTAAAGAAGCAAAAACATTAACCTCTGAAGCAGTGGCGGCTGCAGTTCCTAAAAATAACATTGCTGGAATCGAAAAATTATTAAAATCTTTAAACATCGAGGTAGTAGACGTAGTTGCGGGTCCACTCGCTGATTATAACGAGTTTAAAAACCAATATGATTTAGAAGAAATTGGTGTAGTAATAAACATGGGGTTTACTAAAACTGAAGTTTCAATATTTAATAAGGGTGTATTAACCGCATCAAACACATTGAGTATTGGTGGAATTAATATTGATAAAAAAATATCTGAAACATATAAAATTCGTTTAAAAGAATCTGAATATTTAAAACAAACTTTAGGTTTAGCAATAAAAGAAAAAGCGGATGTTGATGAAGTTATAATGGTTGAAAACACTCAAGCAGAAAAGATAAAGGTTAATCAATACCAGTTAAGTGAGATTATTAACGTAAAACTAATTGAAATGATTAATATAATAAAAAAAGAACTAAATCACTTAACAAAAAGAGAAATAAGTTATATAATGTTTACAGGTGGTACGACCGAGCTTAGATACTTTAATTTATTTTTAGAAGAGACTTTAGGACAGAACACTTTTATTGGTGAAGTTAAAGAATTAGGTATTAGAAACAATAAATATTCAAGTAGCGCCGGAGTAATAAAATATTACAATTCAAAATTAAAATTATATAATAAACACTTTTCTACTTTTTCAAAAGATGAAGAAGATGAATTAAGTGGTAAATACAAAAAAATAAGTATCTCAGATAGTTCTATTTTAGGAAAATTATTTGGGCATTTTTTTGATAATTAGGGAGGAAAAACATGGATGGTTTAGAAATGGATCAAGTTGCAAAAATTAAAGTTGTAGGTGTTGGTGGCGGAGGATGTAACGCCATTAATAGGATGATTGAAGAAGGAGTTAAAAGCGTTGAGTTTTATGCAGTTAATACAGATCTACAAGTATTAAATGCTTCAAAAGCAGAACACAAAATTCAAATAGGTCAATCTATCACAGGTGGTAGAGGAGCTGGAGCTAATCCTGAAGTAGGTCGCGCAGCAGCTTTAGAAAGCAAAAACGAAATAGAAAAAGCCTTAGCAGGTGCAGATATGGTATTTGTTGCTTGTGGTTTAGGTGGCGGAACAGGAACTGGAGCAGCTCCTGTAATTGCAGAAATTGCTCAAGAATTAGGAGCGTTAACTGTAGGGATTGTTACTAAACCATTTAGATTTGAAGGTAAAAAAAGAGCTGAAAATGCTTTAATCGGATTAGAGGAATTAAGAAAATTTGTAGATACATTAATAATTATTCCAAATGATAGACTAAGAGATATTATTGATAAAACAACAAGTTTTGATGATGCATTTAAAGAGGTTGATAGTGTGTTACATCGTGGTGTACAATCAATTTCAGATTTAATTGCCGTTACTGGAGTGATTAACTTAGATTTTGCAGATGTTAAAGCAGTAATGGAAAAAAGCGGAACAGCTATTATTGGTATAGGCTGTCATTCAGGAGAAAATAGAGCAATTGAAGCTGCTAAACAAGCAGTTGCTAATACATTACTTGAAGCAACAATTGAAGGAGCAACAGACGGTATTGTAAACGTAACTGGTGGAAAAACTTTAACACTTTTTGAAATAGAAGATGCTATTGAAACTGTTAGAGAAGCAGCAAACTCAGATATAAATATAATATTTGGAGCAATTAGAAACGATAATTTAACTGAAGAAGTAATAGTTACTGTTATTGCAACAGGATTTGAAGATAAAGTTGGAGAAGAAGTATTTTTTAAAGACGAATTACCAAAAAGAAGAACTCCAACAACAGCAGATGACTTTGATATTCCATTTTTAAGAAGCGATGAGCTTTAAGAGGTAAACATGGTTGGAGAAATAATAATTGGATTAATCTCATTAGTAGTAGGTGTAGTAGCAGGTTTTTTTCTAGCAAGAAAAATAATTACTAAAGAATTAGAAAAAAATCCCCCAATTAATGAAAAAATGATTGAAGCAATGATGAGTGGAATGGGTAGAAAACCTAGTCAAAAACAAGTAAAACAAGTAATGAGAGAAATGAATAAATATAAATAAGAAGATAACTCAAATGGAGTTATCTTTTTTGTTGATAAAAAAAATTATAAGTGTTAAAATATATACAAGAATAAAGAGGTGTACAAAATGATTCAAAATTTGTTTAATGAATTATACGCTATTGAGAATTTTACTACTTATATTTTGATAGCTATTGGAATTCTTTTAGCACTATTTTTCATTATTTTATTTTTGGGAAAAAAAGATCAGAAATTAGAAGAAACAAAGAAACTAGAAAAATTAAAATTAAAAAAAGATAAAAAAGAAGATATAAATATTGAAGAACCTAAAAAAGAAAATATGGATATTTTAATTTCTAAAGTAAAAGAACCTCAAGATAATGTAGTTGAGGAAAAAGAAAGTGAAGTGCAACTACCAGAAGAACCAGTTGTGGAGGTAACAGAAGAAAAAACTCCGGAATTTGATGATGAAGTAGTAGTTCGTGAATTTAAACCGCTTGAACAGCAAACACCGATAAAAGAAATTCAAATTGAACCAGTTCAAGAAGTTTCAACTGTTGAACAAACTCAAATTGCAGAACCGTCGCCAGTTGCAGAACCATCGCCAGTTGCAGAACCATCGCCAGTTGCAGAACCGTCGCCAGTTTTAGAGTCAGTACCAGTTGAAGCACAACCAACTGTTGTATTGGAACAACCTAAAATAAAAATAGAAGAAGCTCCTTTGCCAGAGCAAGAAGAGCCTAAATTAGAAATACCTGAAGAAAATATTGAAGAAGAAGCGGTTATACCTGAAGTTAAAGAAGAAATAGAGTTAACTGAATTTAATTTTGATGATTTAGAGAAAGCTTTTGAAAATAAATTAAAAGAAGAACCAGTAGTTCAGGAAGAGCCAAAAGAACAATATAAACCAACTGAGGTATATTCGTCAGTATATGTTACAAAACCTGAAGAAAAAATAACACCAATTAAAATTGGTGATAAGAAAGAAGAAGAAATAGAAGAAATTATTTCTTTTAAACCAGAGTTTATACAAGAAAAAGAACAAACAATTAAACCTGAAGTGACTGAACCAATTGAAGATGATTTGCCAAAATTAAAGTCAACAGAAGAAAGAACATTCACAATTGATGCAATACCAAAAGAAACATATACAGTTGAAGAATAATCAAAAAACCATTTAATTTCTGTAAACAAAAGTTGCTATATCGCAACTTTTTTTGTTATAATCACATTGGTGAATAGTAGATGAGTACAGTTTATGACGAATCCTCAATAAAAGTATTAGAAGGCTTAGACGCAGTAAGAAAAAGACCAGGGATGTATATTGGCTCTACAGATAGTAGAGGGATGCATCATTTATTGTGGGAGATAGTAGATAATTCCATTGATGAAATAATCAATGGTTTTGGAAATTTAATAGAAGTCACTATTAATGAAGATGAATCTATTACAGTTAAAGACAATGGAAGAGGCATTCCAACTGGGATACATAGTAATAAATTATCAACTCCTGAAGTAATATACACAAAATTACATGCTGGAGGTAAATTTAGTGATTCTGGTTATAAAGTATCCGGAGGACTTCACGGAGTAGGTGGAGCGGTAGTAAACGCTTTATCTGAGTATTTAAATGTAAAAATTTATAGAGATGGTAAAATATATGAAATAAAATTTCATCAAGGTGGAAAAGTTAAAGAAAAATTAAAAGAAATAGGAAAAACAAAAGAAACTGGCACAGAGGTAACTTTTAAGCCAGATAAAGAAATATTTAAAAATACAAAATTTTCATACACTTCAGTTTTTGAAAGAATGCAAGAAAGTGCATTTTTATTAAATAATTTAACGGTTAAATTAAAAGATATAAATGATCAAAAAGAAGATAAGTTTCATTATGATAATGGATTAATAAATTTTGTTGAATATATTAACGAAAATAAAAGAGTGTTACATGATGTGATTAATTTCAAAAGCACAAAACAAAATATTGAGGTTGAGGTAGCGCTTCAATATAGTGATGCTTATAACGAAAGAATATTATCTTTTGTTAATAACGTTAAAACTGTTGATGGGGGAACTCATGAAGTCGGTTTTAAAACTGCTTTAACAAAGGCATTTAATGATTACGCAAGATCAAATAACTTTTTAAAAGAAAAAGACACTAATTTAGACGGTAATGATTGTCGTGAAGGAATAAGCGCTATTATTAATTTAAGAGTTCCTGAAAACAAACTTGAATTTGAAGGACAAACAAAAGGCAAATTGGGCACACCAGAAGCAAGAAGTGTAACTGAGGGAATTGTTTATGAACATTTAAAATTCTTCTTAGAGGAAAATAAAGAAGTAGCCACAACAATAATTGATAAAGCTTTGAAAAGTAAGTTTGCTAGAGATGCGGCAAGAAAAGCTAGAGATGCAGCGCGAACTGGAAAAGATAAAAATAAAATTGAAAGAAAATTATCTGGAAAACTTGCTCCTGCTCAAACTAAAGATCCTAAGAAAAATGAATTATTTATAGTGGAAGGTGATTCAGCAGGAGGTTCTGCAAAAGGCGGAAGAGATCGTAGATTCCAAGCAATACTGCCTTTAAGAGGAAAAGTAATCAATACTGAAAAAGCAAGTATTGATGACATAATGAAAAATGAAGAAATTAGTACATTAATTTATACAATAGGCGCAGGAGTAGGACCTAGTTTTGATATTGAGGATATTAATTATGATAAAGTGGTAATAATGACCGATGCTGATGTTGATGGTGCACATATTCAGGTTTTACTTTTAACGTTTTTTTATAGATATATGAGACCTCTTATCGAACATGGGAAATTATATTTAGCTCAACCACCACTTTATAAAGTAACTCATAAAAAATTATCAACATATGTTTATTCAGATGAAGAGTTAGAAGATTTAAAAGAAACTTTTGAAGGTAAACCAAACATTCAAAGATATAAAGGTTTAGGAGAAATGAATCCTGATCAACTTTGGGACACAACAATGGATCCAGAAAAACGAATATTTATTAAGATAACAATAGATGATGCTGTGTTAGCAGAAAAAAGAGTAAACGTTTTAATGGGTGAAAAAGTAGAGCCAAGAAAAGAATGGATTAACGAAAATGTAATTTTCACCATGGAAGATGATTACGGGAGTCAAAATGAATAATATAGTTAATAAAATAAAAGAATATGCTTTAGAAGAAATAATGGGTGAAAGATTTGGTAGATATGCCAAACAAATTATTCAAGATAGAGCAATTCCTGATATTAGAGATGGATTAAAACCAGTTCAAAGAAGAATACTTTATGCAATGTATAAAACCGGCAATACTCATGATAAAGGTTATATTAAATGTGCTGCTACAGTAGGAGAGGTTTTAGGTAAATATCACCCACATGGTGATTCTTCTGTGTATGATGCAATGGTAAGAATGAGCCAATGGTGGAAACAAAATCATATTTTAATTGATATGCATGGTAATAATGGTTCTTTAGATGGAGATTCTGCAGCAGCTTATCGTTATACCGAGGCAAGACTTTCAAAAATTAGTAGTGAAATATTAAAAGATATTGAGAAAGAAACGGTAGCTTGGGCACCTAACTTTGATGATCGTTTTTTAGAACCAACTGTGCTTCCAGCTAAATACCCTAATCTGTTAGTAAATGGAGCTAGTGGTATTTCCGCAGGATATGCTACAAATATTCCTCCTCATAATTTAGGTGAAGTAATCGATGCTACTATTAAAAAAATTGATAGCCCAAATGCAAGGTTTGAAACTATTTTAGACATTATAAAAGGACCAGATTTTCCAACTGGTGGTATTGTTGAGGGTAAAGAGGGAATAATTTCAGCTTTTAAAACAGGTAAAGGGAGAGTCGTATTAAGAAGTAAAGTAGAATTTGCAAAGCAAAACGGCAAAAACCAAATTGTAATAACTGAAATTCCATATGATATTAATAAGGCAAACCTTGTTAGTAAAATAGATTTAATAAAGATTGATAAAAAAATAGATGGGATATCTGAAGTAAGAGATGAAACTGATAGAACTGGTTTAAGAATAGTAATAGATTTAAAGGCAAATGCTAATAAAGAATTAATTTTAAATTACTTATACAAAAACACTGAATTACAAACAACTTTTAATTATAATATGGTAGCGATTGTAGATCGAAGACCTCTTCTTTTAGGTATTATAGAAATGCTTGATGCATATATTGCATTTCAAAAAGAAGTCATTACTAATAGAACTAAATTTGATCTAGCGTATTTTAAAAAGCGTTTTCATATTGTTGAAGGTTTAATAAAAGCAATATCTATTTTAGATGAAGTTATTAAAACAATTAGAAAAAGTAAAAATAAAATAAATGCCAAAGAAAATTTGGTTAAGGAATATGATTTTACAAATGAACAAGCCGAAGCTATTGTAATGTTACAACTTTATAAATTAACAAATACTGATATAACAGAATTAATGGAAGAGGCTAACAAACTAAAAATAGCTATTAAAGGGTTAGAAGAAATTCTCAATGATGAATCAAAATTAAAAAGTGTGATGAAATTAGAATTAAGGAAAATCAAAGAAGAATATGCTTCAGCTAGAAAAACAACGATTAAAGATGAAATAAAAGAAATAACCATTGATGAAAAAGACATGATTGTTGATGAAGATGTAATAGTTGTAGTAACTAACGATGGTTATGTTAAAAAGATTAGTGAAAGAAGTTATAACAGTAGTGAAGGAGAAACTGGTTTAAAACCGGGAGATTATGTTAAAAACATTTACAAAACTACAACAAAAGATACTATTTTGATATTTACTAATTTAGGTAATTATTTATATTTACCTATTCATGAAATTCCTGAAGCGAAATGGAGAGAGTTAGGAAAACATATTAGTAATATAATTTTAATATCCCCAAACGAAAGAATAATTGGTAGTGTAATATTAAATAACCCAAAGAAAAATTTAGTGTTGTTTACTAAAAATGGTTTTGTGAAAAAGGTTGTTTTAGAAAACTTTATTGTTTCCAGATATTCAAAACCGATGGTAGCAATAAATTTGAACGAAGAAGATGAACTACTAAATATATCTTTAGAACACGAAGATTTATTATTTGTGACTAATAATGGTTATTATTTAAAATTTAGCCATGATTTAATAAATACAGTGGGAGTTAAAGCTAAAGGGGTAATGGGAATAAATTTAAAAGAAGATTATGTAGTTTACGCTACTAGCATTAATAATGACGATGAGTATTTAAATTTATTTACCAATTTTAATACAGCAAAAAGAATTAAGTTAACTGATTTAGAACCAAGTTCTAGAAACAAAAGAGGCACTATGTTGTTTAAAAAAATAAAATCAAAAGATTATAAGATTTTCAAGTCATATATTACTAAAACAAAAGATGTAAACATTTATGTAAAAGATGACAAAATCAAAGAAGTTAAAAATAGTGAAATTACTATCTCGGATTTAATAAGTACTGGAAGCCAAAGCCTGAAAGCAACGGATATATACAAAAAAGAAGAGCTTATTGATCTGATAAAACCAGTACTAAAAGAAGAACAACTTACATTTGATGAATTCGTTGAGGATTTTAAACTATAAAGTAGGTTATAATTCCTTGACTATTTAAAAAATAAGGTGTAAAATGAAAAATAGAGAGGTGTATATGAAAAAAATGAGAAAAAATAAAGGTTTTACACTAGTTGAGTTATTAGCTGTTATAATCGTTTTAACAATCGTTATGGTTATTGCTGTAATATCTGTTGTTCCGCTTATTAATAAAGCCAGAGTTGGTGCTTTTGCATCAAGTGCAAACAATGTGATAGCTACGGTTGAAACACTAGTAATAGCCGATGAAATTAATGGTAATAACTATAATTGTTATACTTTAGATTATTTAATTGATCAAAAATATATTGATAAATTAGAAAAAGCTTCAGGATCTCCTGCTACTAAAGGCTTTTCAGGTGTAGTACAAATTGACAAAACAACTGCGTCGTATAAATATACTATCATACTTTATGATTTTGCTAATAAATATCTTATTTCAGCAAGTCATGATACAAATACAATTCCAGTACTTGGAACTAGTGTAGTTGAAAACGGAACTGCTCCAGCAGCAAATACTATTAACTGTTCAGGCTTTAATAGTCCGACTACTCCATAATAAAAAAGAGTGTATATGAAAAGATAATGAAAATTATCTTTTTTTATGTTAAAATATAATTAGAGAGAAAATGATATTAGGAGCACATGTAAGTTATTCAAAAGAAGGTTTATTGGGTTGTGTAAAAGACACTCTTTTTTATGGTGGTAATACTTTTATGTTCTATACTGGAGCGCCTCAAAACACCATTAGAAAACCAATTGATGTAAATCTGACTAAAGATGCTCATAATTTAATGAAAGAAAACAATATTGATCCTAACCATGTTGTAGTACATGCACCATATATTATAAATTTAGCCTCGGGTAATAAAACAAATTGGAATTTTTCTATTAGTTTCTTAAAAGAAGAAATAAACAGAATAAAAGAACTTGGTATAAAAAAAATGGTTTTACATCCTGGAAATGCAGTTGGGATACCTAAAGAAGAAGGTTTAAATAATATAGTTGAAGCGTTAAAACAGTTAATAAACGATGACGTTGAAATACTTCTTGAAACAATGGCTGGAAAAGGAACTGAATGTGGTAACTCTTTGGAGGAATTAAAGTTCTTAATAGATCCTTTTAAAGATAAGTTTATAGGAATATGCATTGATACATGCCACTTGCATGATTCGGGTGTGGATATATCTAAATTCGATCAGTATTTAGATGATTTTGATAAACTTATCGGTTTAGACAAGTTAAGATGTATCCATGTTAATGATTCGAAAAACCCCTTAGGCTTTAAAAAAGATCGTCATGAAAATTTTGGCTTTGGAAAAATTGGTTTTAAAGCATTAATTGATGTAATTTACAATAAAAGAGTAGAAGGAGTACCTAAAATATTGGAAACTCCACATTATAAAGTAGGAAACAACTCTTATCCACCTTATAAAGGCGAAATAAACATGATAAAGACTAAAACTTTCAATCCTAATTTAGAAAAAGATACAATTAAGTTGTATAGTTCTTTAAAATAAAATAGATATTTGATATACTAATAAAGTGTTAAGGAGGAACAATGGCAAAAAACGAAAATCGTAATTATGTTATTTTAAAATGTAGTGTGTGTGGTTATGAATTAAGACCAACTAGCAAAAACAAAAAAAACACTACTGAAAGATTAGAACTTAATAAATATTGTCCAAAATGTAAAAGGGTAGTATTAGTAAAAGAAAAGAAATAAGTTATGAATATACATATAAATGATATAAAAAATGGAATGACAGTTCTTATTGATAATAAATTGTGTAACATTATTGAGTTTCAACATGTTAAACCAGGTAAAGGTCCAGCTTTTGTAAGAATTAAATTAAAAAACTTAAAAACAGGATCTACAACTGAAGAGACATTCAATACTAACATCAAGCTTGTTAGAGCCCATATTGATAAGTTAGAAATGGATTATATTTATGAATCCGGGGATAATTTAGTGTTTATGGATAGCTCAACATATGAACAAATTGAAATTCCAAAAACTGTAATCGCAGATAATAACAAGTATATAACTGAAGGAGTTAGAGTTATAGTTGAGTTTTTCGAAAAAGAAATTATAAACATAACTTTACCCGAGAAGTTGGAGTTTGAAATAGTTGAAACAGAACCCGCAGTTAAGGGTAACACTTCAACCAATGCGATGAAAGATGCAAAAATAGTAACAGGCTATGTTGTAAAAGTACCTTTATTTATTAACGCAGGTGATAAAATAATTATTTCAACTAAAGACGGAAGTTATTTTAGTAGGGCATAAGCCCTTTTTTTATGCATAAAAAAAACAAAGTAAACTTTGTTATATTTAAACTGGCGTCCACTTAGGGATTCGAACCCCAGACCGATGCCTTAGAAGGGCATTGCTCTATCCAGCTGAGCTAAGTGGACAACTCACATAACAATTATAACAAAAAAACAGAAATTATCAACCTAATTTGATTTAAATTATCCTTAATTTATGCTATTATAAGTATAAGGTGGAAGAATGATTCAAGAAAACTTTATTTTAGTTTCGGTTGTGTTTTATTTATTTGCTATTATCTTAATAGTGACCACTTTAGCTGCCTTAAATAAGGCTGAAAGAAACAAATTAAAAAAAGAAATAGAAAATCTAGAAAAAGAAAAAAACTTAATAGTTTCTTCAAGCATTTTAACGGAATTAAACAAAGTAAAAGCTTTAGCTAAAAATGAAGATTTAAGAACAAAATATAGTAAATGGAAAACAAGATTTGAAAAAATAAAAGAAGAAGAGTTGTCTAAAATAACCGATAACATTAATGAAATAGATTTATTGTTTTTAGATAACGATTACAAAAACTTAAAAAAAGTTATTTTTGATTGCGAGTTAGAAATAAATTCTTTAAAAACCAAAACTGATTTTCTACTATCTGAAATAAAAGAAGTTACATTATCCGAAGAGAGAAATAGAGAAACTATTACTAAATTAAAAGCGGAGTATCGAGAAATTGTTCAAACATATAATGATGATTTATTTGGTTATTCATTAATTAAAAAACCTTTAGAATTAAATTTTGAAACCGTCGACAAGTATTTTTCTCAATTTGAAAAACTGATGGAAAGAAATGAATATGGTGAAGTTGGAAAAATAGTTAAAGCCATTGATGATATAATTGGTAATTTAAGCGAAATAATAAAAGAGGCCAAGGCTATTGAATCTTTAGGAAAAAAGTTGATTCCTAAAAAAATCGAAGAAATTATTTACTTAGAAAAGAAGATGAACAAAGAAGGTTATAACCTTGAATATTTAAACATTGAGTATAACATTAAAGAAGCACATAAAAAGATCGTTGATATTTTTCAAAGATTAAATGTTTTAAATATAGAAGACTCTTTATTTGATTTAAAAATAATGTATGATTATTTCACTTCATTATTTAGTGATTTTGAAAAAGAAAAAACATCTAAAAAACTTTTTGAAGATGTTTCTAAAGATATATTAATAAAATCTGTAAAATTAGAAAAAA
>CAZBGT010000003.1:0-15364 GCA_964491615.1 uncultured Muribaculaceae bacterium | reverse complement strand
GACTGTCCAGGACATGCTGACTATGTTAAAAACATGATCACAGGTGCTGCACAAATGGATGGAGCTATATTAGTTGTTTCAGCTGCTGATGGCCCTATGCCACAAACAAGAGAACATATATTGTTATCTCGTCAAGTTGGGGTTCCTAAAATTGTTGTATTTATGAATAAATGTGACATGGTTGATGACCCAGAGTTACTTGAATTAGTAGAAATGGAAATCAGAGAACTTTTAGGAGAATATGATTTTGATGCTGACTGCCCAATAATTAGAGGAAGCGCATTAAAAGCACTTGAAGGTGACGAAAAATATGTTGAAGCTATTAAAGATTTGATGAATAAAGTTGATGAGTATATTGATACTCCAGTTCATGATATGGATAAACCATTCTTAATGAGCGTTGAAGACGTATTCACAATTTCAGGTAGAGGAACAGTTGTTACTGGTCGTGTTGAAAGAGGACAATTAAAAATTAATGATGAAATTGAAATTGTTGGATTAAAAGACACAAGAAAATCAGTAGTAACAGGAATCGAAATGTTTAGAAAATCATTAGACTTTGCTCAAGCGGGAGATAATGCAGGAGTATTACTACGTGGTATTAACCGTGAAGATGTTGAAAGAGGACAAGTACTGGCTAAACCAGGTTCAGTTACACCTCATAAATCATTTAAAGCAAGTGTTTATGTATTAAGTAAAGAAGAAGGTGGAAGACATACTCCATTCTTTACAAACTATCGTCCACAATTCTACTTTAGAACCACAGACGTTACTGGTGAGGTAAAACTTCCAGAAGGCGTTGAAATGGTTATGCCAGGTGATAACGTAGAAATGACAGTAGACTTAATTGCACCAGTTGCTCTAGAAGCAGGAACTAAATTCTCAATCCGTGAAGGTGGTAGAACTGTTGGTTCTGGTGTAGTTTCAGAAATTTTAAAATAATTTCACAAAATAAAAACAACGTTTAACGTTGTTTTTTTATTTTTTAAATTCCTTAGCTAAAGCTCCCGTTTTAATTAAATGGTTATATGCATTAGGTTCTATTATTAAATCATACTCTCCAATAAATTCATAAACGTTTGGATTAAAACCTAGTTTAAAATTATTTAATCCGCGATATGGAGAAGTATCTGAAAAATCTCCACTTAGACCATTTAACTCAATATAATCAAAATCTTTTCTGTAATGTTTTATAATGTTATGAAATAAGAAATAATTAGGAACATATCTTTTATATCTTTTATTGTAAGCACTCTCGATAATTCTAATGAAATTGTTGTGCTTAACCACTATTGCTAAAGCGATAATGTCGTTTTTCTCATCTTGCATTAACTTTGTTGCTTCCATAATATCTTTCTTATAAGCTAAAAGTGATAAATCAGAATTCATTTTACGATTAATTTTTCTAGTTGTAGCTTTGTTCATCATCGATAAATTAAGCTCTTGGTTGTGGTCGTGTTCTTGAATATAAAGGTTTTGAGAGTTTATTAAGTATTTTTCAAAGTCTATAGTTATTTTAAAAACATCTACTTCTTTAGTTTTAGAATATACATTGTATAAATCTTTATAATAAAAAGATTTATGATTTTTAAATTTGTTAAGTAGCTCTAAATCTTTAGCTTTAGCTTTTTCAAAAACCAAGCCTTTTTTAAAACCCTTTTTGATTTTATTTCTAGTATTTTTATCCACACTTTTTGATGAGTATTTTTTTAAGTTGATAAAAGCATTAAATCTAGGAAAAAGTGATTCAAAATAAAGGTTTTTTTTAAGTTTATTATAACCAAGTGCTTCAAGAAAGTTTTCAATTTGAATGTTTGGGTTACTACTTATAACTTTAGTTTTAAGATCTACCTCCCCAATTACAATTTCAGGGTTGATTTTTATAAAAGCAACTTCTTTTTCGTAATAGAAATCTTTTAATTTATCTGTAAAATCACTTAATAAGTCGTAATCTTTATAATCTATTAAAAACCCTTTTGGAGCATACCCATATTTTAAATTTTTAATACCTTTTATTAATATTAGTGATGCGGCTAGTAATGAATCGTCTTTAAAATAACCTATTAAATCATAATGATAACCAAATTCTCCCATTAAAATACCGTAATTAACTGTTTGGCAGTAATTACTTAACGGGTGATCCTTTTGAAAAGCATTAAATTCTTTAACGGTTAAATCCTTAATCATTTTCCTCACTCGCCAAATATTATAACATAATGAGTATTTAAATACTATAAACCGCGAATAATTGACCAATAGTTTTAAAAAAAGTATAATATTAATGGAGGATAATATGAGAAGAAGAACAAAAAATGAAATCGAAAAGAACTTTAAAAAAATAATTAACTTAAATATAGTCGTAGAGGTAGTAATTATAGTGTTTGCTTTAATTTTAATAATATTTCCAGATATATCCAATAAATTAATTGGAATTATAGTTGGGTCTTTATTATTATTTTACGCCGCTAATTTAGCAATGAATTACTTTAATAGGGATGGTGCAAAAATATATTCGTTAAGTTTAAGTTTAGCTATAATTATAGGATTAATTGGCTTGTTTTTAATATTTTATCCTTATTCTATAATGAAATTTGTTACAATTGCTTTAGGTTTGTTTTTTATAATTAGTGGAGCAAATAAAGTAAATAATGCTTTATGGTTAAAAAAAGGAAATGAGATGTCTTGGACAATCACTTTGGCAATGGCTATAACAATATTAATTTTAGGTTTAATTTTATTGTTTAATCCATTCTCTCATTTAACCGTGACTAGAGTTGTAGGGATATTTTTAATATTGTCTTCAATACTTAGAATTAGTGATGCAATACTGTTTAAAAAACGAAAAGATGACATAATAGATATATTCTGGTAAGCCGTAAAGGCTTTTTTCATTTATTGAAGAAACTCCTTCGATTAGATATAATTAATACAATGAGGTGACTATTGTGATAAAGGATTTAGTAGCAAGAGAAATTTTAGATAGTAGAGGGTATCCCACTATTGAAGTTAAAATGACTTTAGAGAATGGAATTGTTGAAAAAGCATCGATCCCTTCAGGAGCCTCGACTGGTTCAAAAGAAGCATTAGAATTAAGAGATAATGACTCTGCTAGATATTTAGGAAAAGGCGTTTTACAAGCTGTAAAAAACGTCAATGAAATATTAAGACCAGCTTTAATTGGAAAAAGAATTAATCAAACAGAGATTGATAATTTTCTTTTAAGAATCGATAAAACAGAAAACAAATCAAACTTAGGAGCAAACGCTATTCTAGCAGTATCTTTAGTTACATTAAAGTGTTTTGCTAAATTAAATAATAAAGAATTGTTTGAAATATTATCTGATAATGTTTATACTATGCCAATACCTATGTTTAACATAGTAAATGGAGGAGCCCACGCTAATAATGATCTTGATATTCAAGAATTTATGATAGTTCCTTTAATAAATAATATAAAAGAAAAAATAAGATGTGGCGCAGAAATATTTCACACATTAAAAAGAAACTTAAACGATTTAAATCTTTCTACTTCAGTTGGAGATGAAGGTGGTTTTTCACCTAATTTGAAAAATACTAAAGAAGCATTAAACTTAATAAAAAAATCTATTATTGATGCTGGATACACACCAGGTAAAGAAGTGTTTATTGCTCTAGATTGTGCAGCAAGTGAGTTTTATATTAAGGAAACTCAAAAATATAATCTAGATGGACTAAATTTAACAAAAGAAGAGTTAACAGACTATTATTTATCTTTAATTAATGAGTACCCAATAATTAGTATCGAAGATCCTTTTTATGAAGAAGATTTAGATTCGCTTAGTAAATTAACTACTTTGGTTAATAATACAGTTTTAATAGTTGGGGACGATCACTTTGTATCTAATGCTAAATATTTAAAAGAAGGAATTGATAAATCAGCAGGAAATGCAATTTTATTGAAACCTAATCAAATAGGAACTGTAACAGAATTTGTAGAAACTATTAAATTAGCTAAAGAAAATAATTATAAGTTAGTAATGTCACATAGAAGTGGGGAAACCACCGATTCGTATTTAGCTGATTTAGCTGTAGGTTTTAATACAGAATTTATAAAAACAGGATCTCTATCGAGAGGAGAAAGAGTTGTTAAATACAACAGATTAATGGAAATAGAAGATAAATTAAAAAGATAAGGAGCTTAATGAAAATAATTACTGATGGAAACAAAGCGTGTAGTAGAATTGCTTATTTGTTTACAGAAATAGCAAGTATCTATCCAATAACACCATCTAGTCCAATGGCTGCTCACATCGATGAGTGGGTAAATAAAGACAGATATAATTTGTTTAATGCAAAACCTAGTTTGATCGAGATGCAGTCAGAAGCAGGTGCAGCTGGAGCAATGCATGGAGCCCTTTTATCTGGATCTCTTGCAACTACCTTTACTTCAAGTCAAGGTCTTCTTTTAATGCTTCCCAATATGTATAAGATGGCCGGGGAACTATTGCCTGGCGTTATTCACGTTGCTGCAAGAAGTATTGCAACACATGCTCTATCAATTTTTGGAGATCACCAAGATATTTATGCAGCAAGGGCAACGGGATTTGCTATGTTAGCCTCAACTAATGTTAGCGATGCTCAAAATTTAGCCGCAGTAGCACACTTATCTGCGATTGAATCATCTATACCATTTTTACATTTTTTCGATGGATTTAGAACTAGTCATGAATTAAATACTATAGAAAAATTAGATGAACTTGAAGTACTAAAGTTAGTAAATCATGACAAAATCAAATCTTTTAAAAATAGAGTTTTAAATTTAAATTCAACTGTACAATATGGAATGGCTCAAAACGAGGATATATATTTTCAAAATACCGAGGCAAGAAATACTGAATATTTAAATACGCCAGATATTGTTAATGATTATATGCAAAAAATAAATAGTATTATGAATACGGATTACAAACCATTTAATTACTATGGTAACCCGAATGCTAAACATGTAATAGTAGCAATGGGGAGTGTGTGCGATACAATTAAAAGCGTAATAGATAACACAGATGAGGAACTAGGTTTAATTGAAGTTCATTTATATCGTCCATTTAGTACTAAATATTTATTAAACGTTTTGCCACAATCGGTAGTGAATATAGCTGTTTTAGATAGAACTAAAGAACATGGTTCAAACGGAGAACCGTTATATTTAGATATCGTTAATGCATTAAAAGACACAAATATCAATATAGTTGGAGGAAGGTACGGTTTAAGTAGCAAAAATACTGATCCAAACGATATATACGATGTTTTTAACATGTTGCAAACAAATTTAAAAAACAATTTTACAATTGGAATAACTGATGATGTAACGCATCTTAGCTTAGAAGATATTGACTTTGAAATAAAAGAAAATTCAACTAATATAAAAATATTTGGATTTGGTTCAGATGGTATGGTTGGAGCGAGTCATCAATTATTAAAATTAATTCATAAAAAAGAAGATTTATATGTTCAAGGTTATTTTGAGTATGATTCTAAAAAAAGTGGAGGAATAACCGTTTCCCACCTGAGAATAGACGAAAAACCAATAAATTTGCCATATTACGTTAAATATAATGATTTGGTCGTAGTAACGAAAACAGAATACTTAAAAAACTTAAGAATAATAAAAGAAATCAAAGCAAATGGTTCTTTATTGATAAATCTTCACAAGGATAAAACATTAAATGAATTTTTAACAAAAGAGGATGTAAATTATTTACTTGAGAAAAATATAAATGTTTTTACAATAGATGCTGATAAAATTGCATATGATCATAACTTACAAGGAAAAATAAGTATGATTATGCAAACGGTCATTACAACGTTATTAAAAAAAGATTATGCTAGTGATATAAAACATTCTATTACAAAGATCTTTAAAATAAAAGGGGAAGACGTTGTACAAAATAACCTTAATTCAATTTTAAATTTAGAAGAAAAATTAATTAAAATAGATATGGAAACAATCGTTTCTAACTATGAAAAAAAACCTTATTCAACAATTTTTGACGATATGAGAAATAGAAAAGGTAATGATTTAAAAGTAAGTCAATTATTACCTTTTAAAGATGGAAAGTTTCCTTATAATTTAACAAAGGATGAAAAAAGAAATATTACTGACTATGTTCCTAAGTGGACAAAAGAAAATTGTATTCAATGCAATCAATGTAGTTTTGTTTGCCCTCATGCAGTAATTAGACCTTTCATTACCGATGAAGAAGATGATAACTCAATAGTGCTATTAAATAACCCTAAATATAACTATAAAATTGTAGTAAGCGAAGAAGATTGCACAGGTTGCGGTTTATGCGTTAAAGTATGTCCGGGTAAATCTGGCTTAAAAGCTTTAAGTATGATGAAAAAAACAACCACTGAAAATCTTAAAGAGTTATTCGAAAATCATGAAAATCCAACTGTAATGGATAAATTCAGTTTAAAAGGAAGTCAGTTTGAAAAACCGTTATTTGAATTTAGTGGAGCCTGTGCTGGTTGTGGAGAGACACCATATATCAAATTGTTAACTCAACTTTATGGAAAAAATATTGTAATAGCTAACGCAACAGGCTGTTCAAGTATTTATGGTGGAAGCGCTCCATCAACGGCTTATAAATTACCTTGGGCTAATTCATTATTTGAAGATAATGCAGAATTTGCACTAGGAATGCACCTTTCATATAAATCAAAAAGAGATAGAATTAAAAACATTATTATTAATTCACTAGAATCTGTAGATGAAGAAGTTAAAAAAATATTTGAAGAGCTTTTAAATAACTTCGATGACTTTGAAATGACTCTAAAATTAAAAGAAGAGTTAGAAAATAAATTAATTCCAAATGACTTAAAAGATTTAATCGAAGATATACCAGCAAGAAGAGTTTGGGGCATTGGTGGAGATGGTTGGGCATATGACATTGGTTATGGTGGGTTAGATCATGTTTTACATACTAATGAAAACATAAAGTTTTTAATACTCGATACCGAGGTGTATTCCAATACCGGAGGTCAAGCTAGTAAATCTACAAGAACTGGAGCGGTTGCAGAATTTGCAGATAATGGTAAGAAAACTCATAAAAAAGACCTATTCAAACAGTTAATGAGTATACCGAATGTATACGTTGCAAGTATCTCAATCGGAGCAAATCCAATGCAAGCAGTCAAGGTATTTAAAGAAGCCGAAGAACACCAAGGACCTTCAGTTATAATTGCATACTCTCCATGTATAGAACATGGGATAAAAGGAGGGCTGACTTGTTCTTTAAACAACCAAAAACTAGCCGTAGAAAGTGGGTATTTACTTTTAATGAGATATATGAACGAAAAGTTATATATTGATTCTAAAGAACCCGACTTTGATAAGTATTTCGATTATTTGAATACCGAAAATAGATTTAATTCTCTATATATAAAAAATAAAGAGGAAGCCGAAAAACTTTTTAAAGAGCAGAAGGAAATATCTATTAAACGTTACAAATATTATGAGAAATTAAAAAATGTAGAGTAATCTACATTTTTATTTTAAATAAGGCGAGGCTACTAATGTAGCCTCTAAGAATAAAAAGGGGTTGACTAGTGTGATACTAGTACCAATTCGCCTTCTTAAGTGAATTGGTGTTATCTATCCTAACCGATAAGGTATTGTTTGTCAACTGTTTTACACAAAAAATAAAAATAAGTTTTTTCCTTTGAAACAGCTAAAATGAAGTGATACAAAAAGCCTATAGAAAAAGAAGAACTTTTCAAGGTGATTTACGAATATTTAAGTAAATAATACTTTTTTCTTATGTTATAATAAAACTATGAATTTAAACGAAATTAAAGGAGTGGGACCCAAAACAGAGGAGTTATTAAACAGACTCAACATTTTTTCTGTTGAGGATTTAGTAACTTTTTTTCCTTATAAGTATAAACACATTAACTTTAATAAACAATTAAATAACCATGAAAACATTTATATAAAAGCAACTATTATTAGTGAAGTAAAAGGAAATTACATTAGAAGAAATTTCAATATTTTGAGATTTAAAGTCATTTTCGATGCTCAAGAGATAAATGTTGTTATTTATAATAGAATGTTTCTTAAAAATAACTTAAAACTAAATCAACAAATAGTTCTTTATGGTAAATACGATCAACTAAAAAACACTTTTCTTGCATCAGATATTATATTTGATATAGAAGATAATAAAATAATACCTATTTATCGTCAAACAAAAGGTATTAATAGTGGGGTAATTAACAAAATTATTTTTAATGTAATTGATAAGATTGATCATGTTGATTATGTCCCAGATATTTTTAATGAAAAATACAAATTTATATCTAAAAAAGAAGCTGTTAATAAAATACATTTTCCTAAAACACTCATAGATATTAAACAAGCAAAAGTGAAATTAATTTATGAAGAGTTTTTTATTTTTATGTTGAAATTAAAGTATTTAAAGAACCAAGGAAAAGTAGTAAAAGGAATCGAAAGAAAACTTAATAGTGAAGATATAAAAGGTTTCGATAAATATTTAAAATTTAGTTTAACAAAAGATCAAGAAAAAGCTTTTAATGACGTTTTAAACGACTTAATTAGTTCTAGACGAATGAATAGGTTAATAATGGGCGATGTGGGTTCTGGTAAGACTGTAGTAGCAATATATGCTATATATCTAAATTACTTGTCAAAGCACCAAAGTGCTTTTATGGCCCCCACTGAAATATTAGCCGCTCAGCATTATCAAAACATTAAAGAGATGTTACCATTTTTAAATATAAAACTATTAACATCTAAAACTAAAAAGAGTGATAAAGATAAAATAAAAAAAGATCTTCTTAATAATAAAATTGATTTAATAATTGGAACTCATTCAATTTTAAATGAAGAAGTTGTTTTTGATAATTTGGGTTTAATCATAACAGATGAACAACATCGTTTTGGGGTAAAGCAAAGAAAGAAATTAGAAGATAAAGGTAATAACCCAGACATATTATACTTGTCTGCCACTCCGATACCTAGGACATATGCTTTGGTTTTATATAACGATATGGAGTTGTCAATTATAAAAACTAAACCTGCAGGAAGAAAAGAAGTATTGACCAAAGTAATAAGTGAAAAAAATATAAAAGAAGTATTATTCAAAATTAAAGAAGAGTTAGACAAGAACAACCAAATATTTGTTGTAAGCCCTTTAATTGAAAATGAAGAGTCTGACTTAGCAAGTGTATATGAATTAAAACAAAAGTATGAAAAGGCATTCAAAAAAACCGCTACTATAGACATAATATATGGAAGTATGACAAAAGACGAAAAAGAAGAAAAAATGAATCTTTTTCTAGAAAACAAAATAAACATATTAATTTCAACAACAGTAATAGAAGTAGGAATAGATATTAAAAATGCAACAATGATGGTTATATACAATGCCGAGAGATTTGGTTTGGCTACACTTCATCAACTAAGAGGAAGAGTTGGTAGATCAAATAAAGATTCATATTGTTATTTAATTAGCGAATCGGATAATAAAAGATTAAATGTTATGGTGGAAAGTAATGATGGATTTTATATAACTGAACAAGATTTGCTAAACAGAAAAGAAGGCGATTTATTTGGAGAAAAACAAAGTGGTGAAGCGACGTTTAAATTAGCAAACATAAACAATGATATGAAAATACTTTTACTAGTTGCAAATGACATAAAAGAACAAACTTTCATCGACGAAGAAAAATACAAGAGTATTTTAGAAGAATTAAATTAATTTACTGAAAAGTGTAAATTAAAAGCATAAAATATTGACTTAAAAAAGATCATATAATAACATTAAATTAGCATGATAGTAATCATGCTCTTGATCTCTCTTACGAATTTCAATGTGAGGAGGTCAACCAAAACCCCCTAGAGAGCCTTAGTGCTCTCGTTTTTTATTAAGTTAAATATATTAACAAAAATTTACGTTTTTAATATTATAAACACTATTTAAAAATAAAGATTTATGATATACTTTTAATGATAGTAGGAGGAAAGATGAAACAAAAAGAAACTAGTAAAACAAAACCAAAAGCTAGGACAAAAAAGCAAATTAAAATAAAAAAACTATTAACGAAAGAAGTATTTAAAGAAAAATATATAGTATGGTCTGTTTTAGGTTTAGGTATATTGTCATTCATTCTTTGTTTTATACCTGCAACTAAAATTGCTGCTATCGTATTAGGTTCTATAGTATTTGTATTAGGAATTATAGTTTTAGTTAGAAAAACACAATTAAAATTATTAACAATTATCGCAACAGTATTAGGACTTTTATCTATATTAGTAGCAATAGCACTACAAACAATATTTGCAGAAAATAAAGATGAAACACCAAAAGATTCTGGAGAAGTAGTTGTAGTTAAACATCAAAAAAGAAACACAAACACATTAGAACTTTTAGAAAATAGTATTGATGTAAAAATCGGAAAATTTCAGTACAAAGAAACAGCTGAAGGAGTAGTTATGAGTTTAGAGGTCTCTATAACTAATATTGAAGAAAAGAAAGCCCCATACATAGTTACTGTTGATGCATTAGAACCTAGTGGTAAAAAGATTTGCGAAGATACATTTCTAACAAAATGGGAAATGGAACCAGGCGAAACGAAAACATTTAAAATATTTACAGATACAGAAACTTACCCAGCAGCTATAGTAGACAAAATTAAAACCGCATCATTTAAAGTTTCTAGAGTTATACAATATTAAGTAACAAAACAACTAAAACACTTAGTTGTTTTTTAATGTTCAAAAAAGTCATGTTATAATATTTGTGGAGGTTATATGTTAAATTTAGATAAAACAATTTTAAAAGAAGAGTTTCAAAAAAGTACTTATCCGTGGGAAGTGTTAAAAGATTTAGATCATACCATTGAAAATGTTGGAAAACTTTTAAGTGATGTAGAATTTGATTTGTTAAAAGATGAAAATAATAATAACCTTTGGATTCATAAAACATCTAAAGTGAGTAAATTAAGCACTATTTTAGGACCAACTATCATTGACGAAGGAGCTGAAATAAGGCCAGGAGCATTTATTAGAGGAAAAGTCATAATAGGTAAAAATGCAGTAGTCGGAAATAGTTCCGAGTTGAAAAACACAATTTTATTTGATGAAGCAAAAGCTCCCCACTTTAATTACGTTGGAAACTCGATTTTAGGTCATAAAGTAAACTTAGGTGCAGGGGTAAAATTATCTAATATGAAAAATGATCGAAGCAATATTACTGTTTTGTTTCAAAACAAAAAAATTAATACTAAATTAAGAAAACTAGGAGCTATAATTGGGGACTATAGTGCAGTTGGGTGTAACACTGTAACTAACCCAGGAGTCATAATAGGTAAAAACGTGGATGTTTATCCAATGCTAAGCTTAAGAGGAACATATAAAGATAACTCAATAATTAAATCTTCTACTTCAGAAATAATAGTTTCAAAAAAAATATAGTATATTTATAACAAAAGAGTTATAATAATTTTAAAGGAGGAATTATGAATTTATTTTCAAAAGACAAAGAATTAATTCACAAAATTACTAATGCAATACTTGTGCTATGGTTTATTGGTTCACTATTAGTTGTTACTAATAGCGTTATAGATCTTGCTTTAAAAGAACCACAAAGAGCTTATTCTTACGAAGAATATAAAGAACTTTATTGTATTGAAAACGAAGAAGAACTTAATTGTAAAATGCGTTATGACGATGACAAATATTCAAGCAAATACAATACATTTTCTCAACAAAAAACTTTATACTTTTCATTAGCTAGTGCAATAATTGTTGGATCTGCTGCAGTTGTATTGAATAGAGACAAAAAATGATGAGAAAAGTATTAATAGTTATATTAATTGTGTTAGCAAGTTTTTTCACATGGCTTTTAATTAATCACAAGAAACACAATTTAAATTTACCTGTTTTGTCTTTTCAAGTTACCGACAAAGATTCGATAAAAGTATATGCTTTAAACAAAAGTTGGTTTGATAAATATTTAAATAACTTAACAAGTTGTTACAATGAATCATATTGGTATGATAAAACTAATAACTATACTATAATGAAATTTAAAATAGAAGATAAAAAATTATACCAAAAACATAATTTAGATATTATACAAGGAAATTATTGTGAGGACGAATACAGTTTAAAAGCGGATTATATAAAAACATTTTTAGATAATGCAGTTATAAAAGAAGCAACCTTAATTAAAAGTTTATCAAATAAAGAAATTAAATATAGTCCTAAGAACATTGATAAGTATTTGGTTCCTTTATTAAGCTCTCTAGAAAAAGCAGAAGGTGTTAAAGTTACGAAAAGAATTAATAACGATGAACAACAATTTAAATTATCTTTATACTATGAAATGAATAAAGAATCTTACATTATGGAGATCTACGAAGCAAATGATTACTTGATACTGCGTGTGGTAGATCAAAATGACCACAATAAGTATATTAAATATAAAATAGATAAAGAGATACAAAAGAACTTAAAAAAGATAATTGATTAATAACTCAACTAAAAGTTGAGTTTTTTCAACCACAAATTGATTGAAAAATAATTCAAAGTAAAATAACATTGTTTTAGGAGGAAATATCATGAAAAAAATTATTACTGTAATTGTGATGAGCTTATTTTTAGTAGGGTGTTCTAATAATCTCTCATCATTACCCAAACCGGAAATAACGGACGGTTTTAGAGGTAGTCTAGGAATTGATAAAAATATTAATGAATCTACAATTGACAAATATTTAAACAGAAGCGACTCAGTTTATATAGATGTAAGGGATTTAGTTGACGAAGCAGACTATACAAAAATAGGTGGAGATTCTTATTTATCTGGAATAGTGAAGGGTTTTGAGGTAATACCTTTTCCTAAAATAGTAAATGTTGTAGGCTTGCCTGAAGAAGTTGGAGAAACATATTCAGGAAAAACTTTATTTACTAATAATGAAGATGGAACATTTACTGCAAATTATATTGAATCTATAGATTTTCTAAAATACTATTTTCCACAAGATAAATATATATTTTTAATGTGTGGTGGCGGTGGTTACTCTGGCATGATGAAAGATATGCTTGTAAATTTAGGTTGGGACTCTGAAAAGATCTATGTTGTAGGAGGCTACTGGTTCTACGAAGGTGAAAATAATTTAGTTTTAAAAAGAACTGTGGATGATAAAGATCACTATGATTTTTGGAAAGTGACATACCACGGCATTGATTTCAAATATTTTAACGAGGTTAAATGAAAAAACAAAATATTGTAGTTATAATATTAGGGCTCCTAATATTAACCACATACATTTTAATTACTTTTGTATTTAAAGGTGAATCTAAAATATACTTGAAGGAAGATTATTATAACAATGCTAGTATTATTGAAATAGATAATGCTAAATTAAAAGAATTGGAAAATTCTAAAGAATCTTTTATAGTTTTCATATATCAACCTTTATGTGCATCAAGTAATAGTTTTGAAAGCATAATTAAAGACTTTTCTGAGAAAGAAAAGATTACTATGTATAAAATAATGTTTTCAACTATTGAAGGCACACAGATGGATAGTTGTTTAAAGTATTATCCTTCTGTAACAATTTACGAAGAAGGTAAAGTCAAAAAATATTTGGATTCTGATAAAGCTGAAGATTTAAAATATTATGAAACATATTCCGGTTTTAAGTCTTGGATTAATAAATATGTTTATTTAAAATAAAAAAACTCACATTCGTGAGTTTTTATTTTGATAAGTATTCATATAGAACTCGTTTAAGCTCATTTTTTTCAATGGGCTTTTTTAGATAATCATCAAATCCAGCATTAATATATTTTTCTCTAGAGTCTTCTGCGACATCTGCGGTCAGGACTACCATAGGGACACTGTAATTTATTTTTCTTAATTCTTTCATAACTTCAGTTCCACTCATACCGGGCATCATTTCATCTATTAACAATAAATCATATTGATTGTTATTATTTATTTTATCAAGGCATTCTTTTCCAGATTCGGCCAAATCAGTAATTAATTCGTAAGTTGCTAACATTTTGGCTGCCACTTTTAAATTAAGAGAGTTATCGTCAACTATTAAAACTTTTTTGTTTGCGATCAAGTTTAAACTTTGTGTGGTATAAACTTTCTCATCGTCATCTTTACTGTCTTCCAAATCAAATGTGCTTTTTATTTTTTGGTCTAAAACAACTGTAAATTTAGATCCTTTTCCATAAACACTTTGAGCAGTAATTGTTCCACCCATTAATTCAAGAATGTGCTTAGTAATAGCTAAACCTAACCCTGTTCCTTCAGTAGTGGTGTTTTTATCTTCATCGAGTCTATTAAACCTTGCAAATAATTTATCAATGTTTTTCTGTTCAATTCCTCTACCCGTATCCTCAACAGAAATAATTAATCTACATACACCATTTTTGGAAACCGAATTAATAGTTAAATCAACATAGCCCTTTTTTGTATACTTAGAAGCATTCGAAAGTAAATTTAATAAAACTTTTTTTAAGTTAGCGTGATCCCCATATAAAACTTTAGGTATATCAGGGGAGATATTTACTCTAAAATCCAAACCTTTATCAACGAAACGGTGTCTAATTAACTTAGTGACATTATCGAATATATCATATGGCTTATATTCAGTTGTTATAACTTCTACATTTCCTGCCTCTATTCTAGACATATCCAGAACATTTCCAACTATTTCAAGCAAAATGTGAGAAGCGTTTAAAATATCTTGATTATTAGATTTTATTTCTTCGATAGGAGTACTCTCAATCATATTTATTTCACTTAAACCAATAACGGCATTTAAAGGAGTTCTTATTTCGTGACTCATACTAGATAAGAAATCTGTTTTATGTTTGTTGGCTTTTTCCGCTTCGGTTTTAGCTAGTTCTGCTCTTTTCAATAATTTAACATCTGGGTTTTCAATAGTGTGTAACATTATTAAGTTAACATATACTATAACTGAAGAAGCTAAATCTAACTCTGGATAGATAAATCTTAATAAAAAAGCTATAAATATCATCGAATAAAACGAGAAAAAAGGTAGGGTTTTAACAGATATATTTTTTTTGTTTACTACTACAATTATAAAAGAAGCTAATATATATAAGGCTATAACTATGTACAAAAACAACACCGAGAAACCTTCAACATCTAATCTAAGATCATGTTCAACGATGTGCAAACTCGTAAAACTAATTATAAATATTGAAACACTCGTTATATATATAATCACTTTCTTAAGTTTTTTATAAATTTCTGTAGAGTAATTAATACTAAGTACATAAGTAAATAATAAACTTATCCAGTAAAGCAAGAATATATAA
>CAZBGT010000002.1:0-19176 GCA_964491615.1 uncultured Muribaculaceae bacterium | reverse complement strand
TGAAATAATATTCG
Source organism: uncultured Muribaculaceae bacterium (assembly GCA_964491615.1). Classification (GTDB taxonomy): domain Bacteria; phylum Bacillota_I; class Bacilli_A; order RF39; family UBA660; genus CAKOSP01. The sequence continues at coordinate 19,162 of CAZBGT010000002.1, read as the reverse complement.
CCAATGGAACAGTGGGCTATTACGAGGATAATCTTTTTGAAAAAGGGACGATCCAACTACTTGAGATGTTAAAAAACACTAAAGCTCATGTAATTATAGGCGGAGGAGATATTATAACGGCTTCTTCTAAATTTTTATATGACAAAGACTATGATTTTTACTCCACTGGAGGAGGAGCAACGTTAAGCTATTTAACTGAAAAAACAATGATTTTTAATTCAAAAGATATAATTTAGACAATGTTCGACAAAAACAGCATAAATTCCTTGAAAAAATACTAGATTTTTAGTGTTTTTTCTTTATATATTAGGACTTAATTTGTTTGAAAGGAAATTTTATGAAAAAAAGAAACGTGGTATTAATAGACTCTAATAAAGAGTTTTTAAATGGTCTTTATAGATTTTTAAGCAATACCAACGAATACTCAGTTGTAGCTTGTTTTGATGATGGAAGGGACGCTAATGAATATTTATTAAATAATATAGATGACTATGATTTATTATTGATGGATATAGTGTTACCTAACGTTGATGGAATAAGTATCTTGGAAAATTTAAATCATTATAAAATCAAGAAAAAAGTCGTGGTATATTCAGATTATAGAAGTAAACATATATTTGATAAACTAACTAATTTAGGAGTGTATTATTATTTATCAAAGCCATTAGGATTTGGTTATTTACTAAATAGAGTTGACGATGTATTTTGTGTTAATAATAATTTTATAGAAAATTCGGGGGAGATTCAGCTTGAAATAAGTAAGCTTTTATTAAATTTAGGAGTACCAGCTCACCTAAGAGGTTATAAGTATTTAAGAGAGAGTATTTTAAGTGTTTTTGGAAGAAGCGATCTTTATTACATTACTAAAGATGTTTATCCAGTAATAGCAGAAAAATTTGAAACTACTACCGATAGAGTAGAAAGAGCAATTAGACACGCAATAGAAACAAGTTGGAATAGAGGAGACATTAAGTTATTTGATGATTTATTTGGTTATAGTATTGATTACGATCGAGGAAAACCAACTAACTACGAGTTTATAAGTACCGTAACTGATAGAGTTAAATTAAATTTAAACATTTTAAATTAATTTGATATAATTAGTTTGAGGAAATTATGAAAAAAGTTTTAACTATAGTATTAGATGGTTTTGGAATAAGAGATGAAGAACACGGAAACGCTGTTAAAGCAGCTAAAATGAAAAACTTTGAAAATTTATTTAAAGAATACCCAAGTTCTTTATTAGAAGCTTCGGGAGAATATGTAGGTTTACAACCAGGGCAATTTGGAAATAGTGAAGTAGGACATATGACAATCGGAGCGGGAAGACTTGTTAAACAAAACGAAATAATAGTTGATGAATTTTTAGCCGAAGGTTATTTAGAAAACGAAACCTTTAAAGATTTAATGACTAAAAAAGGTAAAAAAGTTCACATTATAGGTTTAGCTAGTGATGGAAATGTTCATGCTGGTATTGATGACTTTGTGAAAATGCATAACATCTTAGTAAAAAACGGTTTTGATAAAATCTTTTTTCATTTAATGACAGACGGAAGAGATACAGGGTTAACTTCAGCGCTAGGCTATGTTGAAATGATTGAAAAAGAAATCGAAAAACATAAAGTTGGGCACATATCTACTTTAAGTGGAAGATACTTTGGAATGGATAGAGATAAAAATTACAACAGAACTAAAGAATATTATGACTTAATAGTAAGAGGAAGAGCTGTTAGTTTTATAGATTTAAAAAGAGCTATAGAATCATCATATAATAAAGGTATAACAGACGAGTTTATAAAGCCATTAATTAGTGATAAATTTGAAGTTATTAATGACGGAGATGTAGTTATTTGGATGAATTACAGAGCAGATAGAGCAAAACAAATAATGTTTGCTATAACTGATCCAAACTTTGAGGAGTTTAATACAAAAACATTTGAAGATTTAGAAGTTTATTCTTTTTTTCCAATAGATGAAAAACTAAACATAAAAAACTTTTTAGAACCAATTGAGGTTAAAAATGCAATGGGGCTTTACTTGTCAGAGCTAGAAATAGAACAAGCACGGGTAGCAGAGAGCGAAAAGTTCCCGCACGTTACATATTTTTTTGACGGTGGTTACGATGGTAAGATACCAGGCTGTCATAAATTTAATATACCTTCTCCCGAAGTTGAGACATTTGATTTGAAACCGGAAATGAGTATTGTGGGGGTAACAAAACAAACTATTAGTTTAATGAAAAAGGATTATGATTTTATTTTAGTTAATTTTGCAAATCCAGATATGGTAGGGCATACTGGAAATTATGAAGCTGCTGTAGAGGCATGCATGGCCGTAGATGTTTGCTTAGACAAACTAATTGAGGAAGCTGATGCTAACTTTTATACCGTAATAGTAGTGGCGGATCATGGTAATGCCGAAGATATGATATATGAAAATGGAGAACCTAGAACATCTCATACTACTTCTGCTGTTCCTTTTATAATAAGGGATAAGAAAGTAGAACTAGTTGAAAAAGGAGACTTAACAATGGTTGCGCCAACCATATTAACTTATATGGACATTGCCGTTCCAAAAGAAATGGAAGAAACACCTTTGTTACTTAAAAATATAGACTAATGTAAAATATTAAAAAAAGCGATAAAACAGTTGATTAGGCTGTTTTTTTGTGTTAAACTAGTTGTTGGTATGACTGGCTAGGATGTGCGAGGTTGTTGATACTCTAGGACGAGTTGTTGGAGTTTATCAAAGAAATTCGCTCGGAGCAAGTCTATATTAAATATAGGCGAAAGGAGGATAAAATGTCGAAAAACAATAAAGTAAGAATCACATTGAAGGCATTTGATCACAGATTACTTGATTTTTCCACAGGAAAGATCGTTGAAACAGTTAAAAGAACTGGGGGTAAAATAGTTGGACCTGTTCCACTACCTACTAAAATTGAGAAGATAACTGTTTTAAGAGCGGTGCATAAATACAAAGATGCTCGTGAGCAATTTGAGAAAAGAACTCATAAGAGATTAATTGATGTTATTGACCCTAGTAATGAAACAATCGAAGCTTTAAAACATTTGGGTTTACCGAGTGGAGTAGAGATTAAAATAAAATTATAAGATAAAGAAAAGAGAGGAAAGAAATGAAAGGAATCTTAGGAAAAAAAGTCGGAATGACTCAAGTATTTACTAAAGATGGTAAATTAATTCCTGTAACTGTTGTAAAAGTTGAAGAAAATATTGTTTATCAAGTAAAAACAATTGAAAAAGACGGATACAATAGCGTGAAACTTGGAACGTTCGACAAAAAGAAAAGTAGAATTAACAAACCTGAAGAAGGTAATGCAAACATTGCAAAAACAACTCCTAAGCGCTTCTTAAAAGAAATTAGAGATTTCGAAGGAGACGTTAAAGTAGGAGATAAAATTGAAGCAGGAATATTTAACGTTGGTGAAATCGTTGATGTTACTGGTATAAGTAAAGGTAAAGGTTTTCAAGGAGTTATTAAAAGACATAACTATGCTAGAGGACCTATGTCTCACGGATCACATCACCATAGAAAACCAGGATCTCTTGGTTCAGTTGCGGCTAAAAGAGTGTTTAAGGGAACTAAACTTCCAGGACACATGGGCTTTGAAACAGTAACGATTCAAAACTTAGAAATAATTGAGGTAAATGAACAAGAAAACTACATTTTAATAAGCGGAAGTGTTCCAGGAGCAAAAGGAACATATATTGTAATTAAAACTGCTGTTAAAGGAAGTAGAAAAGAAAATATTAAAGAAATATTAAAATATACAGAAGATACAGTTGAAGTTGTTGAACAAGAAACTGAAGTTGTTGAGCAGGAAACTGAAGAACCAGTAGTTCAAGAAGAAGTTCAAGAAGAAGTAACAACTGAAGAGGCTGTTGAAGAGGTAGAAGAACCTAAAGCTGAGGAAGAACCAGCAGAAACTAATAAAGAATAGTTATTCGGAAAGGAAAATTATGGCAAAGATAAGTGTAAAAAACCTATTGGGTGAAAAAGTTAAAGATATTACATTAAACGATGCTATTTGGGGTATTGAACCTAATGATTCATGTTTAAAAAAATCATTACAACTTCAAAGAGATGCATCTCGCCAAGGAACAAGAAAAACTAAAACTAGGAGTGAAGTTTCTGGTGGAGGTAGGAAACCATGGCGTCAAAAAGGAACCGGTAGAGCGAGACATGGCTCTATTAGATCTGTTCAATGGAAAGGCGGCGGAGTTGCTTTTGGAGTAATTCCTAACAAGTTCTCTTTTAAAATAAATAAAAAAGAAGCATTGTTAGCGTTAAAATCCGCTTTAACACATAAAAACATTAATAAAAATTTAATTGTAGTGGAAAATCTAGATTTAAAAACAAATAAAACAAAAGAAGCGATTGATTTATTAAATGTATTTAAATTAGAAGGTAAAACTTTGTTTATAACAAAAAAAGAGTTAGAAAATTTAGCATTATCAACAAATAATTTAGGTTATGTTGGTTATATATTGGCTAATGAAATAAATTGTTATGACTTAGTTAATGCAGATAACGTAGTTATTGAAGAAGCTGCAGTTAAAAGTATTGAGGAGGCTTTAAAATAATGAATCATTATAGCGATATTATATTAGGCCCAGTAATTACTGAAAAAACAACAGAGTTAAATAGTAAAAACGTATATGTTTTCAAAGTAAATAAAAAGGCAACTAAAAATCAAATAAAAAGAGCTTTCGAAGAAGCGTTTAAGATAAAGGTTGAAAAAGTAAATACATTAATTACTAAACCTAAGAAAAAAAGAGTAGGAAAATATTCTGGAATGACAAAAACTTTTAAAAAAGCAATAGTGACTTTAAAAGAAGGGCAAACTCTAGAAATATAATAAGGAGGAAAGATGGCAATAAAAAAATATAAACCAACGACACCTGGTCGTCGTGGTATGACAACGTTAGAAAACGAAAATTTAACAAAAACTAAACCAACTAAATCTTTATTAAAACCAAAAACCAAGTCTGGCGGGAGAAACTTTCAAGGTAAAACAACAGTAAGGCACATCGGTGGAGGAGCAAAACAAAAATATAGAGTTATTGATTTTAAAAGAGATAAAGATGGAATAATTGGCAAAGTTGCATCAATTGAATATGATCCAAATAGAAATGCAAATATTGCATTAATCAATTATAAAGATGGAGAAAAAAGATATATTATAGCTCCAAAAGGATTAAAAGTTGGTTCAACTATTCAAAGTGGTGAAGGATCAGATATAGTTGTTGGAAACAGCCTACAATTAGATATGATTCCAGCTGGGGAACAAATTCATTGTATTGAATTAAAGCCTGGCAAAGGCGCAGAGTTATGTAGAAGTGCAGGAACTGCAGCGCGAATTCTTGGTAAAGAAGGAAAATACGTAATAGTAAGACTTCAATCAGGTGAAACAAGAAAAATATTAGGAACTTGTAAAGCAACAATTGGAGTTGTAGGAAACGAAGATTATTTCTTAATTAACTGGGGTAAAGCAGGAAGAACAAGGCATAAAGGAGTTCGTCCAGCAGTTAGAGGTTCAGCGATGAATCCAAACGATCACCCACATGGTGGAGGAGAAGGTAAAACCGGTATTGGTTTAAAACAACCGCTTACACCTTGGGGGAAACCAGCATTAGGAATGAAAACAAGAAACAAGAAAAAAGCTTCAACTAGATTAATAGTTGAGAAGAGAAAGAAAAAATAGGAGGAATTTGTGGCAAGAAGTTTAAAGAAAAAACCATTTGTTGAAGAATCTTTAATGAAAAAGATAACTGAAATGAATAAAAGTGCAAAAAAAACAGTAATAAAGACTTGGTCTAGAAGATCAACGATATTCCCTGACTTTGTAGGCCATACAATAGCGGTGCATAACGGTAAAGAATTTTTACCAGTTTATATAACTGAAGATATGGTTGGTCACAAATTAGGAGAGTTTGCTTTAACTAGAAAAATGGGCAAACACCCAGGACAAAAATAGGAGGAATAATGGAAGTATATGCAATACATAAAAACGCAATGATTAAACCTCAATTAGCAAGATTAACTATGGATTTAATTAGAGATAAAGATGTGAAAACAGCTGTTTCTATTTTAGAGAACACTAATACTAAAGCTAGTAGATTAATCTTAAAGGTTTTAAATTCAGCGGTTGCTAACGCAGTTAATAACCATTCTTTAAAAGAAGAAGATTTAAAAATATCTAAATGTTTTATTAATCCTGGACCTGTTTTAAAAAGAATTAAATTTGCATCAAGAGGAAACATAGATCGCCGCGATAAAAGAATGAGTCATATTGTTGTATATGTGACTGACGGGAAAGGAGCATAGTAATGGGACAAAAAGTTAATCCAATCGGATATAGATTAAATGTTACAAAAAAATGGCAATCACATTGGTATGCTGATAAAGATTTTAAAGATAACTTAGCAAAAGATATAAAAATCAGAAAATATATTGAAAAGAACTTAAAAAATGCTGCGGTATCTAGCGTTTATATTGAAAGAACAGAAAATAGAACAGATATCACTATTAACACTGCTAAACCAGGAGTAATCATTGGTCGTGGCGGTGAAGATATTGAAAAATTAAGAAAAGATATGCAAAAAGCAGTAAAAGAAAAAGTTTTTATCAATATTGTTGAAGAAAAAAATCCTGATTTAAGTGCAAAATTGGTTGCTGATGCAATAGCTTTACAAATTGAAAATAGAGCTCCTTTTAGAGGTGCGCAAAAAGCTGCTATTAGAAACACTATGAAAGCTGGAGCAAAAGGAATTAAAACTTTAGTTTCAGGAAGATTAGGTGGGGCAGAAATGGCTCGTAGTGAAGGTTATACTCAAGGAACTGTTCCTTTACACACATTAAGAGCTAATATTGACTATGCTCATAGTGAAGCTGATACAACTTATGGAAAAATCGGAGTTAAAGTATGGATTCACACTGAAGAGAAAAAACAAAAACCTAAAAAGGAGGCTGATTCTAATGTTGATGCCAAAAAAGACTAAATATAGAAAAAGTCATAGAATTAGCTACGAAGGAAAAGCCAAAGGTCACTTAGAATTACATTTTGGTGATTATGGATTAAGAGCAGCAGAAGGCGGATGGATTTCTGCTAGACAAATAGAAGCTGCTAGAATTGCAATGACTCGTTATATGAAACGTGGAGGAAAAGTTATTATTAATATATTCCCTCACATGCCTAGAACTAAAAAACCTTTAGAAACTAGAATGGGTAAAGGTAAAGGCGGCGTTGAAGAGTGGGTTGCAGTAGTTAAAAAAGGCAAAATTATGTTTGAGATAAGAGGAGTATCTGAAGAAATCGCTCGTGAAGCATTAAGACTAGGAGCTCATAAATTATCTATTAAAACTAAATTTGTAAAAAAAGAAGAAGGTGGTGATTCATTTGGAAATTAAAGAATTAAGAAAATTATCAAATGAAGATTTGAACAAAAAAATTATTACCACAAAATCAGAATTGTTCAATAAAAGAATGCAACATGCAACCGGAGGTTTAGAAAAACCAGTTGAACTTAAAAAATTAAGAAAAGACGTTGCAAGAATGAAAACAATATTAAAAGAAAGAGAAAATGCTGGAGGTAACGATGGACAATAAGCAAACACAATTAACTGGAATTGTTGTAAGTGACAAAAATGATAAAACTATCATTGTTGAAACAGTTACATATAAAAAACATAAATTGTATAGCAAAAGAGTTAAATACACTAAAAGATATGTTGTTCATGATGAAAAAAACACTGCCGGTGTTGGAGATACAGTAAGTATAAGAACAACTACTCCTTTATCTAAAACAAAAAGATACGAGTTAGTAAAAGTTCTTAAAAAAGCTGTAGTTTTGTAGGAGGAATTATATATGGTAATTCAAGAATCAAGATTAAAAGTAGCTGATAACAGTGGTGCTAGAGAACTTTTAGTAATAAGAGTTGTGGGTGGTGGTGTTGTTAATTCAGGAAACATTGGTGACGTAGTAATCGGAACAGTAAAAAAAGCTTTACCAAATTCTCCGGTAAAAAAGGGAAGAGTAGTGAAGGCTGTTATTGTTCGTTCTAAATATGGTGTTAGAAGAGAAGATGGTTCACACATTAAATTTTCTGATAACGCATGTGTTTTAATAAAAGACGACAAATCACCAGTTGGAACAAGAATTTTAGGACCAGTTGCTAGAGAATTAAGAGAAAAACAATACAATAAAATTGTATCTTTAGCTAGCGAGGTATTGTAGGAGGCGTTATGAAAATAAAAGTAGGAGACAATGTAAAAATTCTTGTTGGAAAAGACAAAGGTAAAACAGGAAAAGTTATAAAAACATTAAAGCTTAAAGATAAAGTTGTTGTTGAAGGTGTTAATATAATAAAAAAACATTCAAAACCAGCGAGATCTAATGATACAGGAGGAATCTTTGAAATAGAAGCTCCTATACATGTATCTAATGTTAAAAAACTTGAAGAAACGAAAGGAAGTAAGAAGTAATGAGTAATTTTAAAAAATTATATAATGAAACAATAAAACAATCATTAAAAGAAGAATTAAAATTATCTTCAATTATGGAAGTTCCTAAGTTAGAAAAAATAGTAATCAACATGGGAGTTGGTGAAGGAAGTAAAGAAGAAAAATTTATAACTTCAGCAGTTAATGAATTAACTTTAATAACGGGTCAAAAACCAGTTATTACAAAAGCAAAAAAATCAATTGCAGGATTCAAATTAAGAGAAGGAAACCATGTTGGGGCTAAGGTTACTTTAAGAGGCGAAATGATGTACGACTTTTTAGAAAGACTAATCAAAATAGCTATCCCGCGTATTAGAGATTTTCATGGCGTTAGTAAAAAAGCATTTGATGGAAAAGGAAACTATACTTTAGGGATTAAAGAACAACTAATATTTCCAGAAGTTAATTATGATGAAGTATTAAGAGTAAGAGGAATGGATATCGTATTTGTAACAAGCGCAAATACTGATGAAGAGGCAAAAAGATTATTAGAATCTTTCGGAATGCCTTTTGTAAAATAAGGAGGTCAAATGGCAAGAAAAAGTTTAGTAGTTAAAAGTAAAAGAAAACCTAAATTTAGTACTAGAGCTTACACAAGATGTACAAGATGTGGAAGACCTCATTCAGTGCTTAGAAAATATGGTATTTGTCGTATATGTTTTAGGGAATTAGCTAATAAAGGTGAAATTCCTGGTGTGAAAAAGTCAAGTTGGTAAAGGAGGAAAAATGTTTGTACAAGATAAAATAGCTGATATGCTAACAAGAATAAGAAATGCAAATCAAATGAAATACGAAACAGTCGTAGTTCATGGAACAAAAATCAATCTAGAAATAGCCAAAATCTTAAAAGAAGAAGGTTATATTTTAGATTTCAAAGAAGAAAAAACTGAAACAAACAACCAACTGATACTAACTTTGAAATATACAAATAAAAAAGAAAGAGTAATAGTTGGTTTAAGAAGAATTAGTAAATCAGGATTGAGAGTATATGTTAAATCTACAGAAATACCAAGAGTTCTTAATGGTTTAGGAATTGCAATTATTTCCACTTCTGAAGGACTAATGACAGACAAAACAGCTAGAGAAAAGAAGTTAGGAGGGGAAGTACTTGCCTATATTTGGTAAGCAAATATGAGTAGAATAGGTGATAGAATACTAACTCTTCCTGATACGGTGACTTTAACAGTTAATAACCAAGAAATAACTGCTAAAGGTCCAAAAGGAGAACTGAAGTTAGAAGTAAATGATTTAATAAAAGTTCAAATAACTAATAATGAAGTTACTACAGTTAAAAAGAATAATAACAAAAGAGCTCAAGAGATTCAAGGAACAACTAATTCTTTAATTAGAAATTTAATTGTAGGTGTTACTGATGGTTATGAAATAGCTCTTGAAACAGTTGGAGTTGGATATAAATTTAACGTTCAAGGTAATAAAGTTGTAGTATATGCGGGATATTCTAATCCTGTTGATGTTACAATACCTTCTGGAGTAACTGTAGAACAAGTTAACAACACAGAAATATTAATCAAAGGTATTGATAAACAAGTAGTTGGAGAACTTGCAGCGAATATTAGGAAAATTAGAAAACCTGAACCATATAAAGGAAAAGGTATTAGGTACAAAGGCGAAGTTATTCGTCGTAAAGAAGGAAAGAAAGCGGCGTAAGGAGGTATTTATGATAAAAAAAGAATCGAATAATAAACTTAGATTAAAAAGACGTTTTAGAATAAGAAAAAAAATCGAAGGAACTAAAGAAGTACCTCGTTTATCTGTTTTCAGATCAAATAAAGAAATATACGCTCAACTAATTGATGATATTACTGGAACAACATTAGCTTCAGCATCATCGTTAAAACTTAAAAATGGTGGAAACGTTGAAGGAGCCAAAGAAGTTGGTAAGGAAATTGCTAAATTAGCAAAAGAATTAAAGATAAAAAAAGTAGTATTTGATCGTGGAGGATATAAATTCCATGGTAGAGTTGCATCTTTAGCAAACGCTGCTAGAGAAGCCGGATTGGATTTCTAGGAGGCAATATGGAAAATAAGAGAAGAAATTTTAAAAGAGAAGATCGTAAAAACTTATTAGAAGAAAAAGTTGTTTCTATTTCTAGAGTAACTAAAGTTACAAAAGGAGGTAGACACTTTCGTTTTTCAGCAACTGTTGCTGTAGGAAATCGTAAAGGTTTAGTTGGAGTAGGAACTGGTAAAGCAAATGAAGTTCCAGAAGCAATAAAAAAAGCTATTCAAGCTGCAAATAGAAATGTAGTTAAAATAGCATTAGTTGATAATAGAACTGTGCCACATGAAGCAACTGGAAAAGTTGGCAGAGCACATGTTTTAATCAAACCAGCTAGAGAAGGTCGTGGTATCGTTGCAGGTGGAGCAGTTAGAGCTGTTTTAGAACTTGCAGGAGTAAAAGATGTTATGGCTAAATCTTTAGGTTCTAATGTTAAGGTAAATGTTGCAAAAGCAACTATGGAAGCTTTAACATCTCAAAGAACTAAAGAACATGTTGCGTTTTTAAGAGGTAAGAAAGTAGAGGAATTGTAAGATGAAACTAGAAAATTTACCTAAACAAAAAGCTTCAAAAAGCATTAAAAGAGTAGGAAGAGGATCTGGAAGTGGAATGGGTAAAACCTCAACCAGAGGTCATAAAGGTCAAAAAGCTAGAAGTGGCGCAAGCATTCCAGCTTGGTTTGAAGGTGGACAAACTCCACTATTTAGAAGAGTTCCAAAAAGAGGATTCAATAACAAAAGATTTGAAACCAGATACGCAATAATTAACTTAAGTGACTTAAATAGTTTCTTTAATGATGGAGATGTAGTAACTCCAGAAATTTTAAAAGAAAGAGGAATTATAAAAAAACCATTAAGCGGTATTAAAGTTTTAGGAAATGGTAATTTAGAAAAAAAATTAACTATTAAAGCAAATATTTTTTCTTCATCTGCTGTTTCTAAAATAGAATCTGCTGGTGGTAAAGCTGAGGTGATTTAGATGTTCAAAAACTTTTCCCAACTTTTTAGTAAATCTAGCAAAGATTTGCGGAAAAGAATTTATGTAACATTAGCATTTTTAACACTGTTCGCAGTAGGAACAACCGTTACTATTCCTTGGGCTTCTGTTTTATACCAAGACTTAGGTTTTCTAGAAATCTTCAACGTAATGAGTGGTGGAGGTCTTAGAAACTTCTCAGTATTTGGTTTGGGGGTTGCACCTTATATTACAGCATCGATTATTATGCAACTTCTACAAATGGATATAGTTCCGTATTTTAAGGAATTAAAAGAACAAGGGCATGCTGGTAAACAAAAGAAAAATAAAATTACTAGATATGCTGCTATTGTATTAGGTTTTGTTCAATCATATGCTTTAATAATATTTTATATGCAAGGCGCAGATGCAATGACGATGTTAAAAACATCTCTTGTAATGACAGCAGGAACAGCGTTTTGTATGTGGATGGGTGACCAAATTACTAATAAAGGAATTGGTAATGGTCAGTCTATGATAATTATGGCAGGTATATTACAAAGTATGCCTATGATATATGGCGGTGCATTTAGTGAATTAATTACTAATAGTTCATATGCTTCGGCAGTAGGAATAACCTTATTTGCATTATTTGTTATTTTAACTTTAGCTGTTATTGTTGGAATAGTTTGGATCCAAATATCAGAAAGAAGAATACCAATTCAATATGCAAATAAAAGTTCAGTTGCATATGGAGCACAACAAAACTTTTTACCACTGAGGCTTAACTCTGCGGGAGTTATACCGGTAATATTTGCATCTATTGTTTCTACAGTACCCGCTACTATAGTGGCGTTTACTAAAAACGATAAAGCAATGGACTTTGTTGAACAATACATTATGTATACTTCATGGCCAGGACTAGTAATTTATTTATTATTAATAGTATTTTTCGGTTACTTCTATACATTCATGATGATGAATCCAGAAGAAATGAGTAAAAAACTTAATGAAAACGGAGGATACATTCCAGGAATAAGACCAGGAAAAAACACAGAAGAACATATTACTTATATTTTGAATAGAATTACATTTGTTGGAGTACTATTCTTAGTTATAGTAGCAGGTCTTCCAGTATTTTTCTCGAACTTAACAGGTCTTCCTGCACATGTAACTGTAGGTGGTACTGGAATATTAATTGTTGTAGGTGTAGCAATCGAGGCTTATAAACAAATTGAAAGTAGTTTACTTCAAAGAAGTTATACTTCAAAGAAAAAGAGGTTGAGATGAAAAACGTAATTTTAATATCTCCTCCTGCTGGAGGAAAAGGAACACAAAGTGACCTTTTAAAAAACACATATAATTATGAACATATATCAGCAGGAGTGTTATTAAGAAACTTCGCTGAAGGCGATAGCGTTTTGGCTCAACAAACAAAAAACATTATGGATCAAGGATTACTTGTCCACGATGAAACAACAGTGTCATTAATTGACGAAGAGTTAAAAAGAATTTCAGGAAAGCCATTTGTATTAGATGGTTTTCCTAGAAATACTGAACAAGCTCGAAAATTTTCAATAATTTTAAATAAAAATAATATTACCAACTACGCTGTTATTTATTTAAAATTAGATGAAAACACTGCTTTATCTAGAGCTTTAGGTCGTGTAAATTGCGAATGTGGGAAAATATATAATATATTCCTTCCAGATTTACAACCAAAAGTCGAAAACATCTGCGATAGTTGCGGAAGGGCATTAGATAAAAGAAGTGATGATAATATTGAATCATTTAAAACTAGATTTAATTTATATTTAGAAAATGTAGATAAATTAATAAACTATTATGAAAACGAACTTAATATAAAAGTTCATCAAGTAGATAGTAGTAGAGAACCTTTAGTTATATTTGAAGAAATTAAGGAAATAGTTAATGATTAAAATAAAAAACCAATTAGAAATTGACTTAATAAAAACCTCAGGAAGAATAAATTATCTAACACATAAAGAAGTTGAAAAACATTTAAAAGTAGGCATTACTACGGAGGAATTAGATAAAATAGCTTACGAGTTTATCATTAAAAACAATTGTTACCCATCGTTTTTAAACTATAATGGTTTTCCTAAAAGTATATGTACTTCAATTAATGAAGAAGTAGTACATGGAATACCAAGTTCAAGAAAAATAAAAGATGGAGATGTAATAGCGATTGATATTGGAGTAATTTACGAAGGATATCATTCCGATTCTGCTAAAACATATATCGTTGGTAAAACAACAAAAGAAATTGAATCTTTAGTGAATGAAACAAAAAACGCTCTTTATTTAGCAATATCTAAATTAAAAGAGGGAGTATATTTAAATACAATTGGCAGTACAATTGAAAAGCATGCTCATAAACATAATTTATCGGTTATACAAGAATTGGTTGGACATGGTGTAGGAAAAGATTTACACGAAGAGCCAGATATACCTAATTTTAAAAACAATGATAAAACAATATTAAAATCTGGTATGGTTTTGGCTATTGAACCTATGTTAAATTTAGGAGCAAGAGAAATATATATGTCTGATGATGATTGGACAATAAAAACAAATGATCATAAACCTTCAGCACACTTTGAACATACGGTATTAATTACAAAAGAAGGTTATGAAATATTGACGGGAGAGTAAATGGAGATAGTACAAACAAAAGACGGAAAAATTGAAGTGGAAGGAATAGTAACCGATGTACTTAAAGGGAGTTATTATTTAGTTAAATTAAGTAACGATCACAAGATAACTGCCCATGTATCTGGAAGAATGAGAATGAACATGATTAGAATCCTTCCAGGAGATAAAGTTAAAGTAGAAATATCACCATACGATTTAACTGTTGGAATAATAACATGGAATAAAAGATAATGGAGGAAGAAAATGAAAGTTAGACCATCTGTAAAAAAAATATGCAGAAAATGTAAAATTATAAGAAGAAAAGGTAGAGTTATGGTTATTTGTGATAACCCTAAACATAAACAAAGACAAGGATAGGAGTAAAAAATGGTAAGAATTAAAAATATCGATCTACCAGACAATAAACACATTAGTATTAGCTTAACTGAAATATATGGTGTTGGTAGAAGTTTAGCATTAACAATTTGTGAAAATGCAAAAGTAGATCCATCTAAAAAAGCAAAAGATTTAACTGATGAAGAAATTAATGCTTTAAGACAAGAAATTGATAATCATTTAGTTGAAGGAGACTTAAGAAGAGAAGTTCAATTAAATATTAAAAACAAAATGGAAATTAATAGTTATGAAGGTACAAGACATAAAAGAGGTTTACCTGTAAGAGGACAAAGAACAAGTAGAAATGCTCGTACAAGAAAAGGTAGAGGTAAAACAGCAGCTAATAAGAAAAAGGCTGGAAAGTAGGTAATAAACATGGCATATAATAGAAGAAAAAAACGTGTTAAAAAGAATATCCCTGAAGGATCAGCACACATTCATTCAACTTATAACAACACTATAGTTACAATTACAGATAAAAATGGTCAAGCAATAGCTTGGGCATCATCAGGAAAAATTGGTTATAAAGGAAGTAAAAAGAAAACTCCATTCGCTGCAGGAATGACTGCGGAAGCAGCAGCAAATGCAGCTAAAGAACATGGATTAAAAAAAGTAGATGTATATGTTAGAGGGTTAGGACCAGGAAGAGAAAATGCAATTAGATCTCTTCAAGCAGCGGGATTAGAAGTAACGGCTATAATAGACGAAACACCAGTTCCACATAACGGCTGTCGTCCACCAAAGAGACCAAGAAAATAACTAGGGAAGGAGAAAAAGAATGATTAAATTTGATAAACCTAATTATAAAATAAAAGAATATATTGAAGGTAATAACTTTGGTAGATTCGAATTAACACCTTTAGAAAGAGGATTTGGTACAACTCTAGGTAATGCATTAAGAAGAGTAATGTTATCTAGCTTACCAGGAAGTGCTATTACAAGTGCTAAAATAGAAGGTGTAATGCATGAATTCCAAAAAATTGAAGGAATTGTAGAAGACGTTACAACAATTATTTTAAATTTAAAAAGAGTAGTAATTAAAAGTCACTCTAAAGAAAGAAAAACAATTACTTTAACTGGTAGTAAAGAAGGAACATTAACTGCTGGAGATATCCAAAAAGATGCAGATATTGAAATAATGAATCCTGAGTTAGTTATTTGTAACATTGTTAAAGGTGGAAAAATAACTATCGAAATGACTGTGGAAAATGGTCGTGGATATGTTGATGCAACTACTAACAAAAAAAGATTAGAATCTGAAGCAGTAGGAGTAATACCTATGGACTCTTCATATTCACCAATTGAATTAGTAAAATATGAGGTTGAAGATACTCGTGTTGGACAAAGTGAAAATTATGATAAATTAATTTTAGAAGTAACAACCAATGGTAGTATGAGACCAGAAGAAGCAGTAGCTTTAGCATCTAAAATATTAATAGAACATTTTAATATCTTAGCGGATAAAAATGAAATAAGTAACATTGATGAAATGATGAAAGAAAAAGTAGAAGACTCAATAGCTAAAACTTTAGAAACACCTATTGAGGAAGTAGACTTTACTGTTAGAGCATATAATTGTTTAAAAAGAGCAGATATTAATACTCTACAAGATTTAGTTGAAAAAACTGAAGCAGAAATCACTGAAACAAGAAATTTAGGTAAAAAATCATTAAAAGAAGTATTGGATAAAGTAGAAGAACTAGGATTATCCTTTAAGGAGTAGAATATGTATAGAAAATTAGGAAGAGAAACAAGAATAAGAAGAAGCATCTTAGCAGGTTTAACAAAAGATGTAATTAATTATGGTTATGTTGTTACAACTGAAGCAAGGGCTAAAGAAGTTCGTAAATTTGTTGATAAAATGATTACATATGGAAAAAAAGAAACTTTGGTATCGCGTAGAAAAGCATTAGCTTTTTTACATAACGATAAAAGATTAGTTAAAAAAGTTTTTGATGAATTAGCGCCTAAATACAAAGATAGAAACGGTGGTTATACAAGAATAATAAAACTTGATAATCGCGTTGGAGATGACGCTTTAGAAGTGAGATTAGAATTAGTATAGTTTAACTATACTTTTTTTATTTTTTAATTGAAATTAAGGGAGATACTTAATTGACTTAACTAGTCCAATCTAGTAAAATTATAAATGCATAAGGAAGTGTTTTATGGCTAAAATTATTTCATTAGTTAACCAAAAAGGCGGGGTGGGTAAAACTACCTCGAGTATTAATTTATCTGCAGCTTTAGGTAATTTAGGTCAAAAAGTATTATTAATTGATTTTGATCCGCAAAGTAACTCAACAACAGGTTTAGGTATATCCTCATCTGATTTTAATCATGATATTTATGATGTGTTAACAAAACAAGTTGGAATAAGAGAAGCTATTTTAAAAACAGAGTTTAAAAACTTAAGTTTAATACCCGCGACACTTAACTTAGCGGGTATTGATGTTGAATTTGTAAAAAGGATGCTTGAAGATAATACATTTAAACAAAACGAACAATTAAAAAGTTTATTAACTGAAATAAAAGAAGAATACGACTATATTTTAATAGATTGTCAACCATCTTTAGGAATAGGAACAATGAACGCTCTTGTTGCAAGTGATTCAGTTATAATTCCTGTCCAATGTGAATTTTTAGCATTAGAAGGAATAACTCAATTATTAAATTCAGTGATAATGGTTCAATCAAGAATGAATCCATCATTAAGAATTGAAGGAGTTTTATTAACAATGTTTGATGGTAGAACTAATATAGCATTAGAAGTAGTAGAAGAAATCAGAAAATATTTTAAAGATAAAGTATTTGATACAATTATTCCAAGATTAGTAAGATTAGTAGAGGCACCAAGCCATGGAAAGCCAATAAATGAATATGATCCAACAAGTAGAGCTTCAGAAGCATATTTAAATTTAGCAAAGGAAGTGATTAGTAGAAATGGAAAATAAGAAAAAAGCATTAGGAAAAGGTTTAGAGCAACTGTTTTCAAGTAATGCAATTGATTTTAATGAATTAGAAAAAGAAATTGTTAAAAACGATCAAGATTTAGTTGAGGAAATTAAAGTAGGGGAAATTAGAAATAACCCTTACCAACCTAGAAAAACATTTTCCGAAGAATCTTTACAAGAACTTGCAGAGTCTATTAAAGAATATGGTGTTGTTCAACCAATAATATTAAAAAAGAGTATTAAAGGTTATGAATTAATTGCCGGAGAAAGAAGATTAAGAGCTTCTAAAATTGCAGGATTAGAAACAATACCAGCAATAATAAAAGACTTTACCGATCAAGAAATGATGGAAATAGCTCTTTTAGAAAATATTCAAAGAGAAGATTTAAATTCAATTGAAGTAGCAGAATCAATTAACTCAATTATTACAATAAAAAATCTAACACAAGAAGAGTTTGCTAAAAAACTAGGTAAAAGTAGAAGTTATGTAACTAACATGTTAGGTTTATTAAAATTACCTATAGTTGTTAAAGATATGGTAAGGTATGGAAACCTTTCAATGAGTCATGCAAAAATATTATCTAAATTAGACGATGAAGATAAGGTTATAAAACTAGCTAAAACAGTTTTAGAAAAAGAACTTAGTGTTCAAGAGTTAAATAATTTATTAAACGATAACTCTAAACCGAGTAGAGTTAAAAAAGAATCATCATTTAGAGATTATGAAATATATGAAAGACTTATGAATGATGTTTTAGAACAAAAAGCAATTATAACCAAGAATAAAATAGAAATTAAATTCTCTAGCGAAGATGAATTAATTCAAATATTAGAAAGAATGAATATCAAGGCAGATGATTTATAGTGAATAAAAATTATTCCTTGAATGATAAAGTTATAATGAAAAAACCCCACGCTTGTGGTACTAATTTATGGACTATTACACGCTTGGGAGCGGATATTAAAATAACTTGTGATAACTGCAATAGGCAAGTTATGCTTGATAGATTAGATTTTAATAAAAGACTTAAGAAAGTGATTAAACAAGATGAAAAATAAATTTAGAGAAAAATTTGGATTACATCCAATAATGACTTATATCATATTGATATTTGTTGTAATTTTAATTAGCTTTATTTTATCGTTGTTTCATTTTCAATCAACACATAAAATATTTTCTTTAGTAACTAGAGATTATAAAATAACTTCAGAAGTGGTAACATCACTTCTTAGTTTAAGTGGGTTAAAATACATTTTTACTAACACGGTATCTAACTTTGCAAATTTCACTATTTTAGCAAACTTTTTAATTATTTTAATAGGTATTGGAGTAATGGAAAGTTCAGGTTTTATAAAAACATTTACTCATTTAGTTACAAAAAAAGCATCTAAATTTAGAGTTACTTTTGTAATTGTATTAATTGGTTTAATAGCAAGTTTATTTACCGATTTAATGTTTTTAATTTTAATACCTTTAGTAGCTTTAATTTTCTTTCATGCGAAGAGAAAC
The DNA here is from genome assembly GCA_964491615.1 of uncultured Muribaculaceae bacterium. Taxonomy (GTDB): domain Bacteria; phylum Bacillota_I; class Bacilli_A; order RF39; family UBA660; genus CAKOSP01. The sequence goes on along the minus strand of CAZBGT010000002.1, from coordinate 149 downwards.
CCTATCTTAGGTTTAGTTGCAGTATTCGCTGCTTTGACCATTGGTAGCGGAGTATCTATATTTCTAACCGCTATTGATTCCGCTTTAAGAAGCACTACTCTTTTAAATGCATCGGTGTTAGACCCAAGTTACTTTTTTGGTAGTTATGC
>CAZBGT010000001.1:0-21108 GCA_964491615.1 uncultured Muribaculaceae bacterium | reverse complement strand
TTTATAACTCCTTTATATATAGCTTCATTAATTGGTTCAATTAAAAATGTTGAATCAAATTCATTTAAATAAACAATATTGTAAACAGTTATATTGTTTGTATCTAAAACATAATCTAAATCATCTCTTATTAACGTTGCTTTAGTATAATACTTAGTTGTTTTGTCGCTCTCTTTTTGTAAAAAAACTTCTTCTAATTTTATAATATACTTATTGCTGTAATTCATTACTTTTTCTTTTATATTTATATCGTTTATATTATTAAGATCTTTGTATTCTTCACTTAACAATTTCAAGACAACTTCTTCGTTCCCAGAAGATACATACGAGTAGTACTTAGTTAAAACTCCGGATAAAATATAATAATATTGATGATTTTGAAGATACTCATATGTTATAACATCTCTAGGTATTATTTCTTCCTCGATTGGTTTATCTACTATATTATTATCTGGCGTTGATACTGGTTTTTGATTAAATGTTAAGGCAAAATAAAAAGGAATTAAAATTATTAAAGCTATTACAAAAACTATTAAAAATATTGCTCCTTTTTTAGACATTTTTCTCCTTTATTCTATAACTTCATCTTCTACTTCAAGTAAATCAGTGGGATAAGGGTTTTGCGGACTAACATAAAATTCAGGATCAACTCTTTTACCATTAATTCTAAATTCGAAATGAAGATGAACTCCTGTTGAAGAACCTGTAGTACCCATTATTCCAAGAGGTTCTCCTCGGTTAACTATTTCATATTCATCTACCATAAGTGAATCATATTTCATGTGTCCATAAACCGTATGTTCATTATTACCATGATCTATTATTACATGCGTTCCAAAACCGGTAGTTGCATCTGAGTTTTCAGCGACTATAACTTGTCCTCCTTTAGATGCAGTAATCACTGTTGGAAATGTTTGGGTAGTAATATCTAAACCGTTGTGAAAAGATAATTCAGTATCTTTTCTACATTCCTCAACCGTATAATATTCACGTATATATTCTTTTTCTTCAACAGTATAACTTAATGTGCTTTTAAAAGGGTCTGGTCTACAACCGAATTTACTGGAAATTAAAGTTGACTGAGGAACTTTATCTGAATTTTCCACAACTCCAATTGGCCACCAATAACCTTTACTACTTTCATACTGAGCAAAATCTCCTCCGGCTTTAACTGTACCGCCTAAAGCAACTAAAATAACAAGCATTATAAATACAAAAAACACTATCATGCCAATAATAGCTAGCCCTTGGGGACTCATTACCAATTTTTTTATAACAGTTTTTTTAACTTTAGAAATTTGTTCTTTAACTATTGCTTGAGATACTTGTTTTAATTTTTCTTGTTTCTCTTCGTGTTCAGTTTGATCATTTGTGTTCACTTGTTCTTGATTTTGCAAATTATCTTCTTCGATATTATCTTCTTCAATTTCATTATGCGCTCTAGAATAGTCTGGTCCATTTAAAAAAGAATCTCTTCTTTTTTGGGGAGACGGGTCATATAATAATTTGTTGTTTTTGTTTTGATTTCTCAAAAAATCACCTACTTATTTAGAAACCTCCGCCAGAACCGAATGAATCTAATTCTTCTTGAGATACAACAACCCTAATTCTCATTCTTCTATTGCCACAAACAAATAGCGCATCACCTTGGCTAAATTGTTTAATACCTTCTTTTTCACTTTCGTTCAAATCTATTAGTTTACTTAAATCATCAACAGCTTGTTTTCTTAAATTCATTACAACATAGTATGCTGCGTTATCAAATATTGCTTTTCCATGTGTAATAATTGTAGGTGCTGCAAAGTCTGTTGGTTGTTGGGTAATGATAATAGTTCCTGTATTATATTTTCTGCTTCTTCTTTGAATTTGCGCTAAGAATTCTGCACCTAATTCATTTCTACTAGATAATAGAACATGAGCCTCATCAACCATCATTACGGTATTAACATTTTTATCTAAACAAAGGCCCCAAGCGTATTTTAAGATATTAAAGAATAAAGCGTTCTTAGTGTTTTCATCACTATTCATTAACTCTTTTATATTAAATACAACAATATCAGTTTTAATATCTAATGTAGTATGTCCTGTAAAGTAATATCTTAGTTCTTTTATTAAAGGTCTGATCTTTAACTCAAGTCTTTCCATTACGTCTCTTTCCCTTGTTGCATCAACCATTGATAATAACCTTCCCTTTACTGTTGCATAAACATCATCAAAGGTTGGGAAATCTTCACTTTTTAATTTCGTATAATCTGTATCATAATCAATTTTAAATCTTTTATAAGTGTCTTGAACTACTTCACTGAACATAGCTAAAACATCTTCTTCGATTGAAGGACTATAATATTTCATGAATGCATTTAATTGTTGAAGCGTTCTTGTTAAAACAGTATAGCCTAGTCCTTGAGATATTTCTTCTTCATCCACATCCACCACTATCTCTAAAGGATTGATCATTCCAAATTCTCCACCTTTGCCAAGGTCTAAATAATCTCCTTCTAGAGTTTTAACCATTTCTTCAAGTTCGCCTTCTGGGTCGACTGCAACTACTTTAAAACCATTTCTAATATGAGTTCTAAGAAGAAGTTTTGCAGCTGTTGATTTACCTGATCCTGAAGTACCTAACAATATAACGTTGGCATTATTTCTATTTGTTTCTTTTCTTTCTTGATATAAAAATTGATTAAACAATACAACTCCTCCTGAATAATCAACACCAAAAAGAGTTGAATTTCCAGGGTCTTTTATACTGTCAAAAACAAATGGATACATCGCAGCGATTGTAATACTTGGTATAGGTGTTCCAATTCTTTTTTCAATATCCTGAGCTGGAAAAATCGGAAGTATTGACTTTAATACTTTTTCTTGTTCAAACATTAAAGAAACTCCTCTTAAACCTAAAGCTTCTAAATAACTCCTAACTTGAATTTTTCTTAATTCTAACTCCTCTTTGCTATTTCCAGATATCATAAGATGTAGTTGGAAATCAAAAATTCTAGCTTGAGTTGAAACTAAAACAGAAGTAAATTGTTCTAGTGACTCAATATCTTGTCTAATCCTTTCTTGGAAAGTATTGTCTTTTTCTGTTTGATATCTTGTTTTTAAATCGGCTAGCTCTTTATTCAGCATTTTTCTTAATACCTCAAATGGTATTGGTATATGTTTAATAGCAACTTTTACTCCTGGTAAATTAATTAGTTCACTTAAATAACCTGGATAAATTATCTTAGGATAAGAAATAATTGTTAAAATTGTTGAATGTGTCTCTCCTAACCTAAATTCAGTTGGATTAAATTGCATCCCTTTTGATGCTACTTCTTTTTTTACTTTACTCATTATCCCATCACCGTTCCTAAACTTGTTTTAACTCCATCATTTAAGAAATTATCTAAAATCATTCTCAAATCATCATTTGATGTTTGTGAAGATTGCATTCCTGCTGAGGCGAAACCACTTATTAAATTGTGTAATTTCTTTTGAGCTAACTCTAGTCTTCTTTCTTTAAACAATATAAAATATTCTGTATCTACTACGTTATATTCTGCACTCATAAATAAATTTGCTTTATTAATATCTTGTAAAATCAATTTTCTAACTGCATTGCTTTGAGTATTTCTATACATTAATTGCAATCTAGATAAATAAACTCCTATATCTACCGGTCTATCAGCGATTATTAACCAAAACTCAAAATCGATTGAATTATAAAAGTTTTGCAATCTATCAATCATTGCAAATTTTGCTCCGTCATCTAAGATAAATATGTTTTTAGGAGCAACTTTCACCCCACATACATATTCACCATTTTCTAACTGAATCATCCCATTAATTATTTGCTTAATAGGTAACCAATCTTCTGAATATTTAGAATTTTTGTTATTGTTCATCAGTAACACACCAACCCTTCCAATAATAATGTCTTCTATTTGTAAAATACATTATTAAATTTATTAATAACTGTAATATATTATGATAATGCGGAACAGGCATTATTAAAAATGCCGAGATTAAAAGCGGTAATAATATTACAATTAAACCAATAAAACCTACATCACCAAATAACACAAGCCCAAGTATAGTAACTACACAGCCGGTTATGAAAATAGCGAGATCCATTGGAGTAAAAAAACCTAGTATCAATTGAGACTTCTTACTATTTGCAGGTATTAAATATCTGTTCACCCTTTTATTCCTCCTTTATTTTTTCTTTTGAGTTTTGTCAATCCCCGTTAATGATTTATTAAGCCTTGCGGCATGTACACCCATCTTTTCTGCTTGAGCATATGTTTGTTTTTTATTGTTCTCCAAAGCCGTGAATAAATTTTTAGTATTTTTCACATCATCAAACAATTCATTTGCGACAGACGAACTATTTCTAATTTGTTCTGTTTGAACTTCAAACGTTTGCTGTAAATGAACATGTGTGGCTAATAACCTTTTCGCTTCTTCTTCGTCCGAAGCAAAGTTACTGCTTACCAACTTAGCTATTTTCTGACTTTCAGTTTCTTTGCTAGACCCAATCGAACTAATTTCTTCAGTAATTCTTTTAATTTCATCTTTTACTTTTTTCTGTTCAATAAGATTTTCCCTAGTTGCGGTAATTATATCTCCACCTGGCCCTACATCTGCAGGACCTTGTTCCAACCTCGCTAAAGTTTGAGTTAAACCTTTCAACATATCATTATTATTAGCTAAACCTTGAGTATAATTTTTGCCCATGTCTGCAACTGCTTTAAGGCCTTCGTTTAGCTTTTCTAATTCATTTGCAGAACCCGGAGCATTAAACCACTCTGCGAAAACTCTAGTAGCTCCCGTAACTACATTACTAGGTAAGTTTTTAATATCAGTAATAGTTCTTACAACTGCAGCTCCAACTGATTCTGATTTTGATACAGTTGTTTTAGAAGCAATGGTAGCTTGAGTTAAGTTTTCAGCATCTTTAGACGCATAAGCCCCAGTCATAAAGCCTGTCGCTGCTGAAACAGGAGTCCAAAGCGTTTGAAAGGTTCCTCCTAAAACTTTTCCCCAACCTTTGCGTCTATCTTCCTTTGTCGCTCCAGGTTTAATAGCATCAACTGTACCATACATTACAGAACGAAGCCCTTTGTATAGCCCTCTCGAAGCAAGTGATGCAGTTGTTCGTGCAGCTCCAGCTGCCATAAAACCTCCACCCGCTTTAAACTTTTCAGCTAAACCAAGTTTCATAGATTCAGAATCCATAAAAGGAAATATTTCAGATAAGAATTTAGGGGCCATCCTAATAAATGCAACTAATCCCATAATTATAAATGCTTTTAATAGAAGTATTAAAAACCAACTATCTGTACTTGTACTTTCGATATTAAACATTGCTTTTAAAATTAAATTTAGCATAACTATACCTAAATACATTATCATTATTCTTACAAATACGTCTAAATATGTAGAAACCAATTTTTTTAGCCAAGCTGAAAATATTTCTTTTGCTTTGCCTGGTGCTACTCTTGCAAAAACAGCTATAGGGGCTATCAACTGTAAAAATGCTAATTTTACTACTCGTATACCTAGGTCAAAACAGAATGAAGCAATTACATATAAAAGAAATATCCCAACTAAAATACTGAAAATAGGCATATAGTTTATTTGCCCTTTATCTATGTTATCCACAAAATTTCTATATGCAGAAAAGGAAATTTTGCCTTCTTCTATTGCTTTATTTACACCGTTTAAAGTAGATGATTCCAAAGCCGTACCACAAGATTCGACATTCACTGGCATATCATCAAGTTCTTCACTTGTATAAATTGTGCATTCATGTTTGTTTATCATTATAGGTTTTGCAGTTTTTACATAATCACCACAAGATTTACTGTCCCTAACTTCGGATTTATCATTTTCAGCACACCAATCAGGATCCGGGAGAATAAAAGGCGCTCTAATATTTAAAGCAAATTTTCTTCCCGCTATTTTATGTATATGCTCATCACTATATTCCACACTTGTTGTTTCAGAACCAGAATTTAATATTACTTTACCCAAAAAGTCATTATTTAAAACTACGTTTTGAACGTTGTGCATTAAAGTGAAAATAGCAGGTAATAAAACTACTATAATTACTGAAGTTACTACATTTAATATTACTTTACCGGTATTTTCGTTTGAATCTTTCGCTTCTGGGTCTATAATATTTTTAAGCATATAATATGAAAGCATAAATAAAACTACTACACCTAGAATAATATAAATTTTACTAACAATTTGTTCGAAATCTTCTATATTAAAAATACTTACCGTTCCAATCACGAAAAAAAGTTGATAAACATAATCTACTATATAATAGATTCCGTTATCAATACTCATTATGATTTGATACCAAGTTTTCATCAGTGAAGCAGCTATAAACATTTTTATTCCTTCCTATATTTATACAATTTAATTTTAAATACTTTTAAACTATCGACTTCCACCACCAGATCCTCCGCCTGAAGCTCCATCTCCTCCGCCAACCGAGCTAGTGCCGCCTTGTCCTGATGAACGATCGTCAAGAGTATTATCAGAGGTTGGTATTTTAGATTTATTACTTGTTGCTATATTTGTCTCGCATTCATTAGAGTATGGTTGCAGCAAACAAGTTGTACAAGCTTTTGATTTTTCCATTAAACTCGTGTAATTATAAACCATTTTGAATAACGCTGTAGTAATAGTTGGTATAAAAAATATTACTATACCCGCTATAAATCTCATTAATAATTTTTTTGAACTAACTGCGATTTCTTTATCATCACCGCTCATCATTGCTTTCCCAAAGTCTATACTTCCCATTACCATAATTATTAAAGGAATTAATATTTTAATTACAAATAAAACAGCCCCACCTATTTTAAACACCTTTAAAACTTCTTGGGTTTCACATAAAACCATAGGTTCAACGTTATTTGCGTAAACATTTGTCGTTATGAAAAAACCTAGTATAAATAAAAATAACAAGTTTAATTTTTTTTCTTTCAACTGCCTCACCATTAAAAAAATTATACCATTATTTGTTAATAAAAACTAGTTGTTATGTATATAAAGTGTGCGTTTATTTGTTAATTAATCATTTTATGATATTATTTTATAAGAAGGTAAAAAATATGGCTAAAAAATTTTTTAATAAAAAAGTTTATAACAGGAAACGAAGAAATTTTATTACAACAATTATTGTGTTGGTATCTTTTGTTGGCATTTTAATAAGCTTAGGAATAATAAATCACTTTACAAGCGGAAAAGATGAAAACACAATAATCCAAATTAACAAATCAATAGATCATGAAATTTTTAGTGAAGCTCCAGAAAAACATCTATTCTTTAAAAAGTTAGAAGGGGTAAAATTAAAAGATGTTTTAATAGATTACAAGGGAGTTAATTTTAATAAAGTTGGGACATACCAAGTTAAAATAAAGATAAAAAAGAAAAATTACAGAACAAAAATAAATATAATTGACGTTACAAGCCCTGAATTAATTTTAAAAGAAATAAGTATAAATTACGGAGAAAAGTATGAAGTTACAGACTTTGTTGAAAGTTGTATCGACAATTCTAAAGAAAAATGCATTATTGAGTTTCATCAAAATTCTTTAGGAAGTAACGGAAAAACAATTGATTATTCCTCTTATGTTAAAGAAGGAACATATGAAATTTTAATTACAGCTAAAGATAACTCCAACAACGAAGTAACGAAAACCGCTAAATTAACCATTGGAAGTAAACCTAATGTAATAACATGTAATTACGGTAACTTAGATTATGATAAATCAAAATATATAACGGCTTATTTAGGCACTAACAATTGTGCAATAAATTCAGAATTATATAACAATGAGCAAATCAGAAATGAAATTACTAAAATTGCTAATAGTGAAACCAAAAAAATACAACTTGAAGTTAACAAGTTACCTAATCTAAAAGGAGACCTAAACGTAACTAGATTAGCCAATCCTATACTTAACACCGCAGGAGAAGGATTAGTTGGTTACTCATTATATATAGAAGTAACTGATGGCGATGGAAAAGTTGTGGTTAGTTATTACTTATTACAAAACAACAAAAGACATTATGTTGAAAATCAATATAATATCAAATGAAAAAATAGTGTAATCCACTATTTTTTTTAAGCTTGTTTTCTTAAAGTTCTATATAAAATATAACTTGTTATTCCTATTACGACTAAAGTCGCACCAAAAATGAAATAATGTAAATAAAATCCTTTTTACTCTACTTCCTATTTTTATTATATGACTTGTTAAATAACTAATAAAGTCATTTAATTCTCAAAACAAAAACAATTAAATGTTTAATTGTTTGTTGTTGATCTATAAAATAAATAACCAGATCCACCAATTAGTGCAAGGAATATTATTAAAGTAATATACCCCGAACTTTCTGAAGTTTTAGCTTTGTTTTCTTCAAGTCCATAGCTAGTGGCAGCGGTTTTAAGTGTATCTTCATTAACCGAAAAATCCGTTGGAACATCTTTCTTCAAATCAACGATAAAATCTTTATAATCTTTATTAACAAATTCTTCTAAAGCTTTCGCTATTATTGCTTCCCCACTACCTTGCCCAAAACCTTGGAAGACAGTTTCTCCTATCACAAAAAATGGTACTCCTACTGTTTCTGGATCAACTTCTAAATACTCTTGTGCTAATTGGAATAACACTCTATTCCCTTGGTCTTCATACACTTCGAAAGTAATAACATCAAAATATTTATCATATTCTTTTCCTAAGTTGTGAAAATATTCTACTGCATCTTTACAATAAGAACAGGTTTTACCTCTAAACATGTAAACTGTTACTTTTTCTCCGCTTTTTACATCTGGTTTTTCAATAGCGTTAACAGGGTTAACTAAAAGAAAAAAACCAAATAACATAAATATAATCTTTTTCATCTTTCCTCCATAAAAATAATTATAACACTAGTTTGTTAATTAATAAAGTTTTTATAAACTTTTATTATTTTTTTCATAATTTCTTCTTCATTCATAACAATATCGTTAGTAGCTACTAAAGTTGCAAGTCCATTAGCATATAACCAAATGTCCATAAATAAGCTTTTTGCCTCATCAAAGCTTAATCCAACCTTATTTACCAAGTTTATTATAGTAGATTGATTCCACTTTTCGTCCAACACATCATTTACACTATTCCACTTTAAATTATTAGATAAAAACAAACTAATAAATAAATTTTTATACGCTTGAGCGAATTCAACATATGAAATGCAAAGTGTTAGTAATGGTTTTTTATAATCTATTCTTGAATTAATAAATTCATCATATCTTTTATAAATTTCTTCATAAACCAATTTTTTGACTTCATCCATACCTTCGAATAGCCTATAAATTGGTTTTGTTGAAATACCAGCTTTTTTAGCTAATCCCCTTGCATTTAAGGAGTCCCAACCTGTATCATTAACTATCGTTACAGCATGTAAAACAATTTCTTCTTTTGTTATATCCAACGGTTTAGCCATTATATCACTCCTTACGGTAACCAATGTTATTATATCAATCTTGGTTTTTTTTGTAAAGGAATAATGTTTGTTCTAAATCAATATTTTCTAACGACTTCAATATATTTGCATCAAAAAACTTATTATCTTTTCTTAACGCTTTAATCAAATCTTTTATATAAAATCTTTTTGACAAATTTTCTTCTAAACCACATGCACAATTTATAAAGTTTAAATTGTTATAATTAGCCCATCTTACGATATCTTCTTCTAAAATGTGATACATTGGTCTAATTAATTCCATCTTATGGAAGTTTTTACTTTTTACAATAGGCCTCATTGTTTTAAATTCACCATTATAAAACATTGACATCAAAGTAGTTTCAATAACATCATCCAAGTGGTGACCCAAAGCAATCTTATTACAGCCCTTGTTTTTGGCGTAATTATAAAGGTGTCCCCTTCTCATTCGAGCACACATATAGCAAGGTGATTTTTCGCTCAGTTTTTTAGCGCTTTCGAAAACATCGGTTTTGAAAACATCTAAAGTAATATCTAGTTTTTCAGCTATTTTGTTCACTGTTTTGAAAGTTTCTGTATCATAACCTGGGTCCATACATATATAGCTTACTTCAAATTTTGTTGTGCCATATTTTTGTAATTGCTTTAATAAAAGCGCTAGTAAAAATGAATCTTTTCCTCCACTAATACAAACAGCTATTTTATCTCCATCTTCGATCAAATTATATTGTTTGATGGTTTTTATGTATTTACTCCATATTTCTTTTCTATATTTTTTAATAATACTCTTTTGAACTAAATTATTCATATATATTCATCTTGTGCTCTTTTATGTACGATATAAATTTATCTTGGAATAAAAGTATTTCTTTTTGGGTTAAAGTTTTTTCAAATGACCCTATTTCAAAGCGAATTGTATAGTTGTTTATATCTCCTTTATACATTCCAACCAACTTGTAATTTAAGATATATTCGTCTTCAAAATCTTTTAAGATTTCATCTAATTCTTCATATAATCTATTGTTTTCTAAACCGATTGTATAATCTAAATGAATGGTTTGATACGGAGTAATCTCTTTTAAAACATAGTTTTCTTTTTCTAAATTAGCATATAAATCAAAGTCAATATCCACCACTACTGAAGTTTTTTTATGCCCCAGTTCATTAGTGATTTTTGGATCAAATATTTTTATAGTACCTAAGACTTGGTCATTGTAAATAATATTTAAAATATAATCTTCGACATAATTTTCTTCGTTTGAAGTTAATTTAAATTCAATTTCAATATTTTTTAAACTTTTAAAAATATCTGTAGTTATTTTTTTAGCTAAATTATACATCTGTTCTGTATTTTTAATATCTCCGGCTAAAAGCAACGCTAAACGTGTATTGTTCTTAGAATTATTAATTACTGTGCCTATCTCATATATTATAAAATCCGAATAGTTTTTGAAATTGTTTTTAACGAACGGTAAAAGCGATAACGCTAAATCATCTCTTAAGGTATTATCTTCGTTTTTATTTACAACTTTAATATTTTTCTTTTCTATTTTCAGTTCGTTTAAAAAATTGGAATTATACCATAAATAAGAGTGTACTTCATGGGCATTAAATTTCTTAGTTAAAAAATCTTTCAATTCATACTCTTGATCGTATATAGTTTCATGTATTTTGAAAGTGTTTTGCAAGATTAATGGCTTCTCTTCAAGATTTTCATAACCATACATTCTAGAAACTTCTTCAATTATATCAACGTCTATAGAAACATCTTTTGTTGATCTGTTTGTTGGAACTAAAACATTAATTGCATCTTTTTCAAACTCAACTTCAAAGTCTAAAGAAGTTAAAATGTTTTCTATTTCTAAATCTGTAATAGTTTTACCTAAATATTTAAACAATTTCTCTTTACTAAGAATAACTTTGTTCTTTTCTTGTTTATTTGGATAAGCATCTGTTAAATTTGAAGCTATTTGAATATTAGGATTATATTTCTTAAGTAAATAAACATATCTTTTTATCGCTATATCACACATATTAGGATCTAATGATTTTTCAAATCTAGATGATGCATCCGTTCTTAATCCTAATTTTATCGATGATTTTCTTATTGATACCGCGGAGAAATTTGCAGACTCTAAAACCATGCTAGTGGTATTTGGTTTTATTTCACTATCAACGCCACCCATAATGCCCGCTATTGCTATGTCTTCATGAGCGTTTTTAATCATTAGCGTTTCGTTATCTATTATTCTTTCTTTTTCATCTAACGTAGTAAATTTTGTGGTTTCTTTATTAGTGTCTACAATTATTTTTTCAACTAAAGAAGAATCAAATGCATGCATTGGTTGACCTAATTCAAGCATAATGTAATTTGTTAAATCAACTAGTAAAGAAATTGGCCTTAATCCAACATTTTTTAAAAATATTTGCAACTCTATGGGGCTTGGTTTGTTTTCAACATTATCTATTTTTATTCCTGCATATCTGTTACATAAATCTTCGTTTAATATTTTAATATCTAAATCTGATTTGTCATTAGTGATACTTTCTAAATTAAGAGGCAATAACTTCTTATTAGTAATAGCCGCTATTTCTCTAGCTATTCCGTAATGGCCCCATAAATCTGGTCTATTAGTTAATGATTTGTTATCAATCTCTATAATTATATCTTCAACAGGGTAAATATCTTTTATATCTAAACCTAACTTAGTATCTTCTGGTAATTCTATAATTATTGAAGCGTCTTCGTTTATTCCTAATTCTACTCCAGAACAGACCATACCTTCGCTTAAAATTCCTCCTATTTTTTTAGTATCAATAGTAAAACCAGAAACTTTACCTCCAGGTTTAACAAAGAAGGTTTTTAGGCCTACTCTCACATTTGGCGCTCCACATAAAACATTATATTTTTTTAATCCGTCACTAACTTTTAAAATGCTGTAATTCTCTTTAGTTTCGTGTTTTGTACACTCAATAATTTCCGCAGTTACTACATCTTTTAAATCATCTCCTTTGATGATTATTTCTTCGACTTCCGCGGTTCTTATCGTAAATTTATCCCACACCTTCACAAAATCAATTGTATGAGAATCTTTAATATGCTTTTTTAAATTATTACATGATATTTTCATTATTTAAACTCCTTCAAATATCTTAAATCGCCTGAATTAAGAATTCTTATATCATCTATTTTATATTTCATCATTACTAATCTAGCTAAGCCTAGCCCAAAAGCAAATCCATTATATTCGTTAGAATCTATTCCACTCATTTCTAAAACGTTTGGATGAATCATCCCACAAGGACAAAGTTCAATCCAACCGGTATTTTTGCACGTGGGGCATCCTTTTCCATCACATATTAAACAGCTTGAATCAAGCTCAAAACTTGGCTCAGTGAAAGGAAAATATCCTGGCCTTAACCTTACATCAATTTCTTTTTGGAAAACTTCTTTTAAAAAACCTTTTATAACGTAAATTAAATTACTTATCGAAATATCTTTATCTATAACCATTCCCTCAAGTTGAAAAAACGTATTATCATGTGAAGCATCTAAATCTTCATTTCTAAAACATCTTCCAGGTGCACAAATTTTTATTGGAGCTCCATAATTTTCCATAGCTCTAACTTGATTAGTCGAAGTATGAGTTCTAAGTAACAGGCCATTAGATAACCAATAAGTATCTTGCATATCTCTGGCAGGATGGTCCTTAGCTATGTTCAAAGCTTCAAAGTTATAGTAATCACTTTCCATTTCAGGTCCACTTACTACAGTAAAACCCATCCTTTTTAAAATATCAGTTACTTCTTTACCCATAATAGTTATTGGGTGAAGTGAACCTAATTTTTTTTCTATGCTAACTGTTGGGTCAAATTCAAATTTTATATTTGTATTAACTTCATTTATTTTTTTCGTAATCAAATTTTCTATTTCGCCCTTAATTGTATTTAATAAAGGGCCGTACTTCTTTTTCTCTTCAATAGTTAGGTTTTTTAAATTAGTAATATAAGAATAAATTTCACTGTTTTTTCCTATATATTTTGATTTTAAATTAAGTAATTCATGTTCTTCTTTTGAATTATTTATGTCATTTATAGCATTTTCCATAATGCTTTTTAAATTATTTTCCATATTATCCTTTCTTTTACAAAAAAATCATAAATTAAGTAAGGACGGAATCTTTCCGCGGTACCACCTTAATTTATGATTTCTCATACACTTCATTTATAACGTAATAACCCGTTTAATACTCCTTAATTGAATTTCTCTTAATAAGTTTTATTAGTTTTCACCATCCACTAATTCTCTTTTTAAAACTTTATTAAAATACTTAGATTAATTCATTGCATTAATAATTTTCACAATTTAGTTCCATGTGAGCTTGTGGATGATCACACACTGGACATACTTCATAAGCTTCTTCGCTTGTATAGATGTGACCACAATTTCTACATTTCCAAACTTTTGTAGCTCCTTTATTAAACACTTTACCTTCTTCTATATTTTTAAGAAGTTTTAAATATCTTTTTTCGTGTTCTACTTCAACTGAAGCAACTCCATCAAATAAATCTGCTATTTCATCGAACCCTTCTTCTCGTGCATCTTTTGCAAAGTTTTTATACATTTCGGTGTGTTCATAATTTTCACCAAACGCTGCATCTTTTAAATTTTCAATTGTACTAGGTACTTTACCACCATGTAGCAATTTAAACCACAATTTTGCGTGTTCTTTTTCATTTAAAGCCGTTTCTTCAAAAATTGCTTTAATTTGTTCGTACCCTTCTTTTTTTGCTTGTGAAGCATAATAATCATATTTCATTCTTGCTTGGCTTTCACCAGAGAACGCTTCCCACAGATTTTTTTCTGTTTTTGTTCCTTTTAATTCCATTATTCCTCCTTTATATCTGCAATTTAAATTATACCAAACATACACAACATGGTCAATTTTTAGGTATTATATCAAATATTTTTTTGATAAGTATTAAATCCTCCACTTCAAATACTTGATTATCATTTACCTCAAAAACCACAATGTCTTGTGTTATATCATTCATAGTCAAATAATAAATAGAGTTGTCGTAAGCTATTTCATTTAATATGTGGTATTTTTTTTCGTTTTCTAAGACAAGTATTCGTTTTTTCATTAATCCATCTCTATAATTTCTTTTATTTGTTTATATTCTTTCTTTTCATCAAATTCTAAAGATGATATTAATAAATCTAGTTCTTTATAGATGTCCCTTAATGTTTTTTTGGTTGCAAGTCTTCTCTCTACTAACCTAATTAATTTATCGGTTTCTTTTATTTCTTGAATATCTTCTTGTTTTTTAGAGTCACTTACTACATTTTCGTTTTTATTAAACTCATCTTCTAATAAGATTATTTGATTTTTAATTTTAAAATAAACTTCATCTAAACTAGGCAATATTTCTTTTTTTAATTTATTAGCGTATTCTAAAAGATCGCTGGTTAACGAAATAATAAACATTGAATCTTTTCCTGTATTTAAATATGATACTGTTTTATTATTATCGATGTTGTTAATTATTTTTCTAACTGTGTTTATTTCTTGTTGAATATCTTTTTTGTATTGTTTTAAATTATCAATCTCTTTTTCAATACTCAAATAATAATCCTTGTTATATTCATTTAACGATACTCTCTTTTTTAAGAATATATACTTTGAATTTAACTTCTTTAACTCTTTATTTAATCTTTCTTCATTAATTTCATTTAAATAAGGATAAGTTTCTAAAACAGATATCAATTCTTTTAACTTAAAATTTGATTCATTAAATTTTTCGTCTTTTATTAACCTTATTAAATCATTCGCTAAGCAAAAAGGCGACGTTAATAAGATTAGTTTTTCTTTTTCCAATGTCTTTAATTCTTCTTTTAGAATAGCAAGCTTATTTTCATCTTTGGATTTTTCTTCTTCATTAATATAATAGTTTTCATCCTGCAAATGTTTTTCTAATTCTAATAACTTATTTCTATTTATTTTTATTACATTATATATATCATCACTTACTGCTTTAAAGTAATTCTCATCTTTATTTACATTAACTAAAGTTTCATTTATTTCGTTTAGTTCAGTTAAAATTTTATCTATTTTAGATTCATTGCTTCTAATTATTGTTTCATATTCTTTTTGATTTGTTTTGTTTTCAACTAAGTTGTTCGTTAGTGACTCCAGTAATGTTTTTAAAATCTCATAATCTTTTTGCTTTTCTGCTTTTTTGGTCATCAACTTTTCTTTTTCAACTAAAACCTTTTGAAAGCTATCGCTTTTAAATTTATATTCTTGTTCATCTTTTTCTATTTTCTTTATAAGATTTGCTTTAATATTTTCATCAATAAGACGAAGCGAGTTGTCTATATATTGATTGGATAATATCTTTTCTTCTAAAATATTAATTCCTTCGAGTTTTATATCTATTTTCTCAGTAAAGTGATTTAACTCATTTTCTAACATTTCTTTAGTATATTTAGTATTACTAAATGTTATTAATGTGTTAATCAATTCAAATACTTTATTTCTCATTTATCCTCCTTTTTGTTCATCATGTTTTTTAAATCTTCGTGAGCATCATCTATTTTAGAATCTCTTCTTTTTATTCTTATTATTCGTTTATGTTTGGTTTTCAAAGGTAGTAACAATTGTCTATTAAATAAAGGAAGTTTCTTTAACCTGTTTATACCTCTTTCGCTAATTTCAATTAAGCTAAATAATTTTATTAATTCTTTAATGATTA
Organism: uncultured Muribaculaceae bacterium; assembly: GCA_964491615.1. Classification (GTDB taxonomy): domain Bacteria; phylum Bacillota_I; class Bacilli_A; order RF39; family UBA660; genus CAKOSP01. Next base: position 4,860 of record CAZBGT010000001.1, on the reverse strand, counting down.
TAAATAACGATGGGATTATTACAACAAGTATCCATCCAAATTTATTCGCTAAAAAGAATTGAGCTCTTCCTAATTGAGGTATTTTAAAAGAAACTTTTCCTACCACTGAGTCATAGCTGACTTTCGAAGGATCTTTTATTAAGTTGTTATCTCCTTTAGTGGTATAAAAATAATTCCCATCTTGTTTTAATACTTCAATAACTCTATGTGTAACGGTAATTACTTGTCCGTCTTTAAAATCGCTAGATAAAAATGTTATAACATCGCCCTCGTTAATTTCAGTTGGAGACTTTGTCCTTGATGATACAACCACATCATATACATTTATGTTAGGAACCATACTAGGACTAATTATAGTATAGAGCGAAAATTGTGGTTCATATCCTACTCCTTTTACAGAATACACTTTAACACTAACAAAATAATAAAGTAATAACGATGAAGTTACTACCAAAATAAGAAAAATGCTCCAACTAATTATAGAGCTTACAAAACCTAATGGTCTTTTTAAGTTATCATTATAATAAGCTTTAAACTTAGAATTGTTATAACCTTCTTTAATATTTGAAAAGTGTTTAGCCACTTTCTTCATGAGCCCTTCCTATTCTATTAAATTATACAATATTAAAGGCAAAATAACAATTTACAATTTTAAGAATAATTTTTCACTATTTTTATATAAATATATATAAATAACTGCGGTAACTAGTATAAAACCTGCCGTAACTAGAAGATTAAATAAAAGTATATTTATATTATGCTTTAACAATATTAAAAATATATTTAAAACCATTCCCACAATTAACATAATAAAAGCTGGAGCGCTTTGTTTAATTAAAATTATTTCGTTTTTCCAATCAAAGTTTGGTAAAAGTAAATTAAAAAATATTCCATAAACCGCAGCTAAAATAATCATTAAACTTGGAATTAGAAAACTGAATACGGTTGTAACAGCATTTAATTTTAAAGACATTGTCAAAAAGAAAACACTAATTATAGCAATAGGTAAAACTAACAATAGATTTAAAAGTATTTTTGTATTAATTATATGAATTGGTTTTATCGGTAACGACTTAATTAACCATAAATTTTTACCCTCTATTGATATACTTGCATATGTCATGCATGAAAGCGACACCATAATTGAAATAAAAAATGGCATTTTACTGAATTCTAAATTCTCTGTCCCAATTAATGACAACACTTTATCAACCCCGCCATAATAAACATATAATGATAAAACTAATAATGTTAATATACCAAATGTGGAATTAACAACATAAATGCTTGAGGCAAAAAATCTTTTGATTTCTTTTCGAAGTAAGTTTCTATAAAGATTTTTTGTTGTTTTAAACTTTAATTCTTTATGTTTTTGTTTCTTTTTATTCCCTACTATTAAACTTAACTTTATATAGTACTTATTTAATAAAGTGGTAAATATTAAAAATATAGTAGCACTCACTAAAATAAAATAGAAAAGCGATGTTAAATTACCCTGATTTACAGCACTTTCATATAAATGTGTAATAGGGTATATTGTTGAAAAAGTATTAGTTAAGCTCATGCTAATATTAAAAACATCTAAATTAGTTGATGAACCCAATTTGTAATTAATATAAATTATGAAGAATGTAACTAACACTAGCAAAATCATTTCAATTATATTTCCTTTTTCAAATTTAGATGAAATATATGAAATTATCGTACCTAAAATCAATGAAATACATATCGGTACTAAGGGAATAAAAAATAGTGATATAAAAAAGGTAAATAAAAACTTTAAAACCACTCCGACTTTTATAATATAAATAACAAGCGCTGGAACAAATAATATTAACATTACTAAAAGATTAAATAAGTATAGATTGGCTAATCTACTATAAAGTATTTCACTTTTTTTAAGTGGTAAACTAAAAAGTAAATCGTTGTCTTTGTTTTTATAAAGAATTCCGTTAATTTTGTGAATGTTTGTATAAGTCAATGTAAGAGAAATAATCAAAAACACAAAAACAAAAATCATGTTAGCTAAGCCGAAAGGTATAAATGTTTCAAATAATAAATTATATATATATACGAGTTGACTCCCTACTACTAGTACTAGAATCAGTATGAAAAACAAAAATAAAGTTTTGTTTTTAGTGCTAAAAATTTTACTAAAATCTATTATATTTCTAAAATTTGTTTTTACTAATCTTAAAAAATTACTCATCTTTAGAATCCTTTAAAAAAACCTCTTCTAAATTTTTTTGTTTTAGGACATCTTTCATTTTCCCACTAATAGTGATCTTACCATCTTTAATAACCGAAACTTTATTACATAATTTTTCTGCTACTTCTAAAATATGAGTTGAAAAAAATACTGCACCCCCGCTATTTACAATTTCATTCATCACTTCTTTTATTTTTATAGTGGAAAGCGGGTCCAAACCTACAAAAGGCTCATCTAGTATTAAATATTTAGGATTATGTGATAAGGCTGCAGTTAAAGCCAACTTTTGTTTCATTCCTCTTGAGTATGTTCCAATTTTGCTTTGTAAATCCTTGTCTATATCAAACATTTTAGAATATTTCAAAATGTTTTCTTGTTTCTCTTCTTTAGAAATTTTAAAGATATCCAAAATAAAATGAAGAAACTCCTCACCAGATAAATGTTCATATAATTCTGGATTATCAGGAATGTAAGCAAACTTCTTTTTACAAGCTATCGGATCTTTTTTAATAGATATTCCATCAAACAAAATATCACCTTTATCAAAATCCAATATACCAACTATTGATTTGATAGTAGTGGTTTTTCCAGCACCATTATGCCCAATAAAAGCATATATGTCACCTTTTTCAATGGTTAAAGAAATGTTTTTAACAACTTCTTTTGAACCATAAAATTTAGAATAGTTTTTTATTTCAATCATATTATCTCCCTACACAAATTAAAACACAAATTAAAATTTTTAGCAATTTAAAAGACAACTATGTTGTCTTCGTTTTTGTAGGTATTTATCCCCTTCTATTTTATCAATTTCTTTTTAAAAAATAAGACCAGTGCAATTATTTTAATCACAATGGTCATTTATAAAATCGAACTATGCATTCAATATTTGTTTTATTGGAGGGACCAGCCGGATTTGAACCGGCGATAAGGGTGTTGCAGACCCTGGCCTTAGCCCCTTGGCTATGGTCCCAAAATGCTAAAAAGCACTTTTAGTTTAATATAAAAGAAGTATTTAGTCAACTTTCAAATCATAAGTATAAATTTTGTTTCTAATTGAAAAAATCAACTTTATTTTTTCTGCTAATGAAATATCTTCGTGGACTTTTAAAAGTAATTTATCTTCAACTTTATTAGCTTTAATTGACTCAACTCTACTAAAGTATTTTTCTTCACCTATTTGATACTGAACCGTTACAAAATTTTGTATGAAACTTTCTTTCGTTTTGTTGCTTTTGTAATATTCAGTATCGGTATCGATTTCTAATTTTGCATCTAAAATTAAAATTGTTTTATCATAATCCGTACCAATCGGAGTTATATAAATCATATCTTTTTTCGTTTCACAGTTTTTACCTATGCAATGTTGATAGTCATAAATATAGTTTTTAGTTATTTCATAATTGGATATTGTTATTGAACTGTTTCCAACATGGGAATCCACAAAAGCTAATTCATCATCTAATCTATATTTATTTTCTAACTGTTCAAATTCTAATTCTTTAGGTTTTAAAAGCACTCTGTTATGTATAGGATATGAGATATTGTTCTTAACGGTTATTTCTTTAAATATTCTTAATTCGTGCTTGTTTGTTTTATTTTTAGATTCAATTTCGTATGGTAAAACAAATATGTTTTTTTCTTTCATCTTTATCATTTCTCTATTAAGAGATATACCTAAATCGGAGAATAGATCACTTTTTTCAATACTGGGGTTAATACTAATATGGTTTTTAGAATCATACAATTTAAATATATGAGGGTCCATTTTTATTTCATCGTTTGAAATGTTTTCTAACTCTAATTTTAAAATAATATATGTTTTACCATCCGATATTTTTTTCCCGCTTAAATCTAGTTCACTTACCATGCTTTCTAAAACGCTTAATTTTAATCCCTTCGATACGAAAGTTATATTTTCATTGTAAACACTTTTACTATCAAAACTAATATTATCAATAATTACTTTAACAACAACAAAAGTTAAAATTATGCTTAGCAGAATAATTATGAAAGCATTTTCTTTAAGATAATATTTAAATTCCCGAAAGAACTTTCTGGTAATTCTTTTTGCTTTATATGTCTCTAACTCAACACTTATTTCAACTTCTTCACTATCAAGCTCATCAATGCTTAAATCTTTTAAATCTTTTTTAAATTCAAATTGTTTTACATTGAAACCTAAAGCTCTAACTGCTGTTATAATAATAAATGCTATTTGAGGTAAATAAACTAATAACGATATATCACGAATAAGCCTCGACAAATCGGCGCTAATAACGCCATTTTCTAAACCAGTAAAGATAGAAGAATAAACAAAAAGCATTATTAAAAATACAACATAATAAATTAAATACAAAGTATATATTTTTTGTTTTTTCTTTTTAAAAGATAGAAGTAAAATGATAGCTAAGATAATACAAATTAATAATATTGTTACAAGAATTACGGAAAAAGACACGAAATTACTTTTAAAATTTTGAGTTATTAGCGCGCTATAATTGTTTTTAACATATAAATTGAAAAACGAATATATAGCATTGGATTTAATAATTAAATAAACTGAAAAAACCGTTAATATCAAATGTATTAACTTAAATCTTTTTATTAAAAAGGCATAAGGTCTTTTTAAAATCATTTTGTCCCCTTTT